>JBAUAY010000082.1:0-1919 GCA_049676235.1 Streptosporangiaceae bacterium | reverse complement strand
CTGCCGAACACGTCACCGGTGAGGCATTCACTGTGCAGGCGCACCAGCGGTAGGCGGGCCGCGGCGGGGCGGCCGAGCTCGAGGGCCACGTGCTGCTGCGCGTCGGCCAGGCCGGTGAAGGTGACGGCCATGGCCGTGGTTGAGTAGTCGTCAGCCAAACGCAGCGGGATGCGAATACGCCGACGGATCACGGCCGCCTGGACTGCCCCGGTCACGGGACGAGCCGTTCGGCCTCGCGCCGGGTCGAGCGCCTCGTCAGGGGCGTGCCGAGGCCGGTCACCGGGTACGGCCGGTAAGCCACCAACTGCCTCCCTCGTCAGCGGCGCCGGCTCAGGTCCTCTCGACTCGCGCGATTCTCCCCGGCCGCGACGGCGGCGAACGGCGTCCCCCAGCAGCAGGCCCGCGCCCGGGGCAACCGCGGCCAGCATGAGCACCGCATACAGGGTGGCGGCCGTGACCCCGTTAGCCGCGCCGAGCCCGGCTGCGGCGAAGGCCCAGGCGGCAACACCCTCCCGCGGCCCCCACCCGGCTACACTCAAAGGGATCCCTCCAACAATCTGGACGACCATCAGCAGCGCGATCAGTTCGCCCAGGGGTGCGGTGCAGCCGGCGACCCGGGCCGCGATGACGAACGTGGCCGTGTGCCCGGCGACGACCAGCACCGAGGCCAGCGTGAGCTGCGGCCACACGCCCGGGACGAGCAGGCCGCGACGCAGGTCAGCGGCAATGGCCCGGGCGGCGCGGGTCAGCCGCGACCGGCCGCGGCGAGCGGCGCCAAGCACGACCAGCGCAGTACACCCGGCTACGCCCGCGATGCCCGCCAGAACGTACGGCAGCGCGGGCCGAACCGGCGAGGTCAGGGTCAGCAGCACGACGACGGTCACCACGGCCTGGATGACCTGACCGCACAGCCGTTCCCACGCCACCGCGCGCACCCCCCGCGCGACGTCTCCAGCGCGCCGGCCGTGCGTGACCGCCCGGTGCACGTCGCCGAGAACCCCGCCGGGGAGCACGGAGTTGAGGAACAGGGAACGGTAGTAGGCACAGGCCGCGGCGGCCAGGCCAATGTCGACGCCGAGTGCCCGGGCGACGACCCGCCACCGCCAGGCCGAACACACCGTGGTCAGGGCAGTGAGCGTGACGGCGGCCACGACCGCCTGCCAGGTGACCGCGCGCAGCCCGTCCTCGAACGGCGCCACGCCCACCTGCCGCGCGATAAACCACAGTACGGTAACGCCGGCGGCCAGACGCAGCAACGACGGGCCGAAGCGACGGACGGCCGGACCGATCCCGGCCGGACCGATCCCGGCCGGAACTGAGCGCAGGAACGCCACACCGGTTACACGGGCCGGCTGGACAAATGGTTCAACCGTCCGGCTGCGGCTGCATAGCGGGCCCGTGGCCGGTCGCGGTGAACCAGCGTGACCGCGGACCCGTTGTCCCAATGAGGGATGACGGCAGATGGCTACGACGACGGAGGCGCGGTGCGTACCATTCAGCCTGCCCACGAAGGCACGCTGCTTACGATTCGGCTCGCGGACAAGGGCGCGCTGCCTGCGATCCGGCTCGCGACGATCCTGGGGACGCTCGCCACAGCCGCCCTGCTCGGCGTCGTGTCCGCCACGGCTGGTCTCGGCGTCGCCGGCTGGATCGCCGGGCTGGCCACCGGTTCGGCGGCGACCGCGCTGCTTGTCACCGCCCGCATGCGCAGCGACCAGCCGACGATACTCCCGGCGGACTGGGTCACCCTGACCCGGGCGTTGCTGATCGCCGGGGTCGCGGGCCTAGTTGCCGACTCGTTCAGCCGGCCGCTGGCGGTCACCGCGCTGGTCACCCTGTCCAGCATCGCGCTGGCCCTCGACGCGGTGGACGGGCAGGTGGCGCGCCGGACCGGCACCGCCACCCCGCTGGGCGCCCGC
>JBAUAY010000081.1:0-4016 GCA_049676235.1 Streptosporangiaceae bacterium | reverse complement strand
AGCCTGTCCCGAAAGTGGTGTGCCCCGGAGACCTCAAGGGCAAGGTCGGCACTGTCATGTACTGCTCGCTCACGGCGCAAGGGTCTACCACTGCTTACCCCGTGAAGCTGCAGGTGGACTCGATCAGTGGAAGCCAGGCTCACTTCCACATCGAGGTCAGCCAGACGCCGGGCCACTTCACCGCACCAGGCTGAGGCCCGGGCCTCGCGCCGCCTGCCCAGATGAGGGTACCGCTCACGGGGCCCCAGGCTGGGCCGCCGGTGAGCCCTGCGCCGGGTTCGCAAACGGAGCCGATGTAGACAGCCATCCGCCCGGTTGGCTGCATAGCAGGGCAGCCAGCCGGTGAACAGGCCCACTGACAGGCCCGGCCGCTAGGCCGGGCCTGCGCGGCGTGACCGGCGTTGCCGAGGCCGGCCGCAGCCTACTCGGTACCTGCGACCTCATAGTGGTTCACGGTGAGGTCCCGCTCGATGAGAAACTGCTCGTCGCCGGGATAGAAGACAGCCGTATCGATGTCCTGGCCGGCGAAGGCCTCAACAGCTCCCCGGGACTCCCAGAAGCTCACCGTGACGAACTCGGCCCGGTCGCCCTCGGTCCGCCAGAGTAGCCAGGCCCCGCGGTTGCCCGGCGTGCCCTCGTAACCCTCGATTCCGGTCCGCTGCACATACGCCGCATACGCGGCAGCGTCCTCCGCGCGGACCGCTCCACGCCAGATTCTCGCAATCATCTCCGGATGCTCCCGCACCTGCAGAAAGTGCCGACCTGCCAGCAACTACCCGCCAGCGTCAGCTCAAAACAAACCCTCCCGCTAACGCCCGGGAAGACCAGGAATCGTTGCGGACGGCCCGAACGTAGATGTCTCGTCAGACAGGTGCTTCCTGGATCGTTATGGCGCTGGCAGGCACGGCCGTGACGTTTCCGCGATTTTGTCAAACCCTAAGACAGGAAATGCTCTAGCCACGTGATTAAGCAGTCAAGTTCCAGTTAAATATAATTTTTCGAACGCATGTACTTCATGTGGTAGGTACGCGTTATGTCCGGTTTGAACGGCTGAAGTCCGGTAGTAGCCCTGACTTCTGATCGGCCGACCGGAGCATACGGGCCTCACGCACGCGAGACCGCAGACCTCGCCGGGTCAGGTTCTCATGCCAGGTCGGCCGGACGGTGACATCCTCCGCTGAGGTCGTGAGCGCCGGTCTCGTGAGCTGTTAGTCGCGGGTCGGCGTGGTTGGCCGGCTTCCCGGTCGGCTTCCTGCCGCACGCGTTCGAGCGGTCCTGGCGGCCGGAGGCCCGCTCGCCGTCTCAGCCAGGACCCGGTCCCGCCGCCGACGGCAGGGTCAGGGTGCCCGGATCCGGGCCGCCCATGTCCAGCCGGAACGGCGGGTACTTGTCGGTCATCAGCCCGGCGTAGCCGGCCACCCGCAGCACCCACCGGTTCAGGCCGAGCACGAAGTCGAAGATCCGCTCCGGGTACCGCCCGGTGACCAGCAGGACCACCGCGGCGATCACGGCCACGATGCCGATCAGCCCGAAACTACCCCAGCCGCTGCCGTGGGAGCCGAGTTGGACGTGCCACGCCCCCTGGGTGCCATGGATGCGCACCATGCCGAACAACGCGGCCCACAGCCCGGACCCGGTGAACACGCCGACGATGATGTACTGCGGGATGGCCAGCAGCCACCATTTCACCAGCGCCAGCCCGCGGGACAGCCGCTGCGGGTACTCCACCTCCAGGTGCGCGGGATAAGTCGGGTCGTCGGCCAGCGTGAAGGGCGGGTACCGGTCGGTGCCGAACGCGCCGATCGCGTAGTACTGCACCCGCCAGGTCCACCGCAGCACGCCCACGTTGAACTCGAAGATCGCCCGCGGGTACCGGCCGGTGACCACGATCGCCACCATCGCCACCGCGCTGAGCACGACGAAGGCCACCCAGAGGAAGGACAGCACGATGTAGTGCGGGATCACCAGGATCCATTTGAACAGCCACAGCCAGCGGGACAGCGGCGCGTCCAGCGACGCGTCCACACGCACCGGGTACGCCTGCACAGCAGCCATCGAGATCACCTCCTGCTCTCGACAATGCTGAATCTCACCCTGCCCCGGCACGATCGCTGCCCGGACTGCGCGGAATGTGATCAGGCCTGCCGCCCGCTATAGCGGCAGGCCCATGATGATAGAGTCCCACAGCTCACCGCTGGCCCGCCGGTACTGCCTGATACGCCGCCCCTCCTCGACGAAGCCGAACTTACGGTACAGGGCGATCGCGGCCGTGTTATGCATGAACACCTCAAGGCAGAGCTTGTGCAGCCCCTGGCCGCGCGCCCAGCTGATCGCCTCCCGCACAAGCGCCGAACCGACCCCGCGGCTCCGCCAGTCGCGGTCGACCAGCATCCCGACATCGCCGAAGCCGTGCCGGCTGACCTCGATGTGGAGCAGCCCGACGATCTGGCTGCCGGTCACCGCGACGACAGACCCGGCAGCCGTACGGGCGAAAAGCGCGGCGCGCGCTTCGATGTCGACCGATGGCTCTGTCGCGATCCCGTTGCGCTCCGCGGCCACGGCGGCGAAGATCTCCGCCATCGCCCGCGCATCGCCCTCCGTCGCAGGCCTGACCGTGAATTGCGCCGTCGGCATATGCTCTCATCTCCTGCAGGGCACGCCGGACCAGACCTACCGCGCGCGCTACGCAGGCCAGCTGCGGCTCCGCATTCGCTACGTCGGATCATGCCACGACGGGGCGTTATGCCAGTCATCGATCCGCGGGGAAGCCTGTCCCGGTCGACACCAATCCGGTTCGATGATAGGCCTGTCGCCACAGGCAGCCGGTGCGCCACTGCCTGATGATCCGCCCGGAACCTGCCAGCGAGGTGTCCCCTGCCCGGTCCGTTTGCCACCGCGACAGCTGTCCAGCCCGCTGCGCCCGGGCAGTGGTCGGCTTCGATCCATCCGGGCTGGGACATCGCGGGTAATGCCAACGGCGGCTACCTGCTCGCGGTCGCCGCTCGTGCCCTGGCCGGCGCTACCGAGCGGCCGGACCCCGTGACGGTCACCGCGCATTACCTGTCGCCCGGCCGGCCGGGCAGCGTCCGCATCGACACCCAGGTCCTGAAGGAGGGAAGGCGCTTCGCCACCGGCACCGCGACGATGTTCTCCGGTACCCGCCCGCTGCTGGCCGTGCTGGGCACGTTCGGTGACCTGTCACAGGCCGAGGGTCCCGAGCTCGTCGAGGGCGCACCCCCCGAGCTGCCCCCGCCGGGGCAGTGCGTCCGCCTGCATCCGGCCGGCACCTTCCCGCCCCCGTTCATGGGCCGGGTCGATCTGCGGCTGCATCCCGACGACGCCGCGTTCGCCACCGGGCGCCAGTCCGGGCATGCGCTGATGCGGGGCTGGTTCCGGCTCCCCGGCGCCGAGCCCGTCGACAGCCTCGCCCTGCTATGCGCGGTCGACGCCTTCCCGCCCACCGCCTTCAACGCCCGGCTGCCGGTCGCATGGACGCCGACAGTGGAGCTCACCGCTCATGTCCGGGCCCGCCCGGCGCCCGGCTGGCTCCGCTGCCGCTTTTCGACCCGGTTCGTCACCGCCGGTTTCCTCGAGGAAGACGGCGAAGTCTGGGATAGCGCCGGCCGGCTGGTCGGCCAGTCGCGTCAGCTCGCCCTCGTCCCCCGGAACTAAGACCTATGCCTCCGCCCTCGCGCGAAGCAGTCACGTCGGGCCAGCGCACCGATGCCTGCTGACAGCAGAGCCGTCAGGGGATGCGGACGGGCATCTCCTCCAAGCCTCTGGCCTCCCATGGACTGCCAGCCGCACGCCCCGGGACTCGGCGGGTGACCCAGGCGATTCACCCGTGCCGGGCGAGGGCGCAACACGGGGGATGCGAGATGCTTGACGCGAGTGCATCGTTAGTCCCCTGGACGCAGGAGCGTGACATGACGACCAAGACCGCCTTTTCACCCGAGGACTGGAAGGTCGTGCTGGAAGGGCCGCCGACCGCCGGCATGATCGTGATCACCGCGGCG
>JBAUAY010000080.1:0-11977 GCA_049676235.1 Streptosporangiaceae bacterium | reverse complement strand
GATGGAGCATCGAGCCGGCTGAGCTGACGGCAAGGCACGCCGCTCGCACGGTCAAGCAGCCGGGCGAACGTTACTTGACGCGGCACTAGCAGGTTTGTGCACGACTCGGGCCCAGCGAGGCCACTGGGCGATCATGAGATGGTGAGTACCGGGTAGGGCGATTGGTGCAGCAGTTGGACTGGGACCGAGCCGATGATGTGGTGCGCGGCATGATGCGAGCGGCCGGTCACGATGACGGGTGTGCTGGCGGGCTCTGCGGCGTCCTGGATGCTGGCTGCGGACAGGATCGCGTCGGCTGGTGATCCCTCGCGGCGTTCGAACGTGTACGGCACGCCCGCCGCGGCGGCGATCTCCGCGGCGGCCCCAGCCACGCCGGCGGTCTTCTCATCGCGGGCGTCTTCCATCTCGTTGTGAGCGAATCCGGACAGGTCGCTGCCGATGAGCACATGGTCGGCATAGACGACGTGCAGAGTGCCAGGACGGGCCCTGAGGAGGTCCGCTCCCCAGATGAGCGCCCGCCGTGAGGGTTCGGAGTTGTCGAAACCGACGACCAAGGTGACGGGCCGGGCGGGCTGGGCGGTGCCGACATCGGGGGAGCCCGGGACGAGAGCGCGATTAGGCAGCCCGGGTCCAGGACCGGCCGGGACAACTGGCGGCCCGGCGGGCTGGGTCAGTGTAGGGGCGGGGCGCCGCAGTGTCGTGACCCCGATCAGGCCGGCGACGCCCGCCAGTGCCCAGGCGGTCAGGACCCACAGGTTCAGGGCGGTGGCATGCCCGCCGAAGTAGACCACGTTGCGGACGACGCTGGCCGCGACCCCCAGCGGCAGGACAGGGTCGAGAACACGCAGGAAGGCCGGGCCGAAGCTGGCCAGGTTGGCCGGTCCGCCGCTGACCGGAATCCCGAACACGATGAACACCAGCACCGCCACCGTGACCAGCGGTGGCCAGATTCGTGCCAGTACTGCGGTGGGGGCGGCCACGGCCAGGGAGAACAGCGCGACAACGCCGGCGATCGCGGCGTAGTTGCCCAGCCCGGCGATGCCGTCCGCGACCGCCGCCGACACCACCCCGATGACGACGGCCACGGCCACCAGCGCGGCGACGGCCAACCCGGGCCGGGCCCGGCGGAAGGCCAGCGCCGATCCCGAGCCCGCTGCCAGGCTCGGGATCAGCACGCCGAGGACGACGAAGAACGACGACAGCGCCTCAGTGTCACCAGGCAGCGGCGGCACCACGTCGGCGACCACCAGGTGACGTCCGGACCGGGCCGCCACGACCCCGAAGGCCTGGGTCAGGGCCTGGGCAGGACCGGTGCCCCCGCCCTGGGCGACAAGCAGCCGCAGGTTACGGCCGGACGCAACCAGCGCGCCGTCGACCTCACGCTGTGCGATCCCGGTCCGCGCGCCGGTCTCGCTGGGGTAGCTACGCCAGCCGAACGCTCCCGGGGCTGCACTGTCCAAGGCATGCTCGACCCGGCTGGTTACCGCGGCCGGGCCCACGATGCCGACAGGAAGGTCATGCGGTCTCGGCGCATGAAAGGCGCTGAGGGTCAGCGCGACGAAGATCGCGGCGAAGGCCGCGCTGGCCACGATGAAGCCCGCGAGCGCCCGGTACCTGGCCGGATACCTGCGGGCTTGATCTGGACGCCTTGCCGCCACCTGCGCCCCCTGAAATGCCAACGAGTGTTGGCACAACATTAAGCACAGTTCTCGTCACTGTCAACAAATGTTGGCCAACACACGTTGGCGAAGAATAAGCTAGACATCGTGATGGACAGCAGCCGGACGGCGATAACGGGCGCAAGTCAGGCAGGCCCGGCGCTCGGGACCGGCGGGCCGCGATCCGAGGGCACCCGCCGGGCCATCCTCGGTGCTGCCCGGGCGACGTTCGCCGCACGAGGATACGAACAGACCACCATCCGCGCTGTCGCCGCGCGGGCCGGTGTCGACGCCTCGATGGTCATGCGCTACTTCCGCTCCAAGGCAGGCTTGTTCACGGCGGCCGTCACCATGGACCTGCAGGTCCCCGACCTGCACTCGGTGTCGGCCAGCCGCCGGGGTGAGCTGCTGGTGCGCCACTTCGTCAGCCGCTGGGAGGACCCCCTCCGCGACGACGAGCTGATCGCCTTGCTGCGGACCGGAGTCACCAGCGAGACCGTCGCCGAACGACTTCAGGCCGTACTCAGCCAGCTGATCACCGAGCCGATCGCCGCCTTGGCCAATGAGCGGGCGGCCGAGCGCGGCACGCTCATCGCTGCGCAACTGCTCGGCCTGGCCCTGTGCCGGTACATCCTGCGCTTCGAGCCGCTGGCCTCACTGCCGGCCGATGACGTAGTGGCTGCCGTCGCCCCGTCGGTGCAGCGCTACCTGACCCGGCCCGCCGCATCGCCGCCGGCCAGACGACGCTGACTGCCCAGCCGCCCGGCTGGCCGCCCCGCCAGGGTAAATGCGCGTCCACCCCTGCGAGAAGTGCAGGAATCCCGCACGCTAGAACTTGGTATCGTGCACCGATTTGTGCACGAGACGCGCTGGAATGGGCCGAAACGGGAGAGCTCAGCGAGCGTGTTCGCCAGGTCACCAGACGAGCGGGACCAGGCGCTTGCCGTGCCAGGCATAAGAGCGGTACTTATCCCCGAGCGCTGACAGCGAGGCGGTCTCCTCGATGTGAATCCGCCATGCGATGATCGCCACCCGCGC
This sequence comes from Streptosporangiaceae bacterium, assembly GCA_049676235.1. Lineage (GTDB taxonomy): Bacteria > Actinomycetota > Actinomycetes > Streptosporangiales > Streptosporangiaceae > Palsa-504. The sequence goes on along the minus strand of JBAUAY010000080.1, from coordinate 9,281 downwards.
CATGACGAACACAGCCACGCTGATCCAGCGTATCGGTGGCGGCAAGGAATGACGCATCAGGTACAGGCGCGCCGCAACTGCTAGGAAAAGTCTTTTGAGGGTGTGCCGGGGTTTTTCTGCCAGAAGGCTTCACAGTGCTCGGCGTCGAGGTCAACGGTCCAGATCCGGTCCGCTTGCCCGTCCGGGCGAAGACGGAGGGTGTATACCGCGAGGTTGTCGAACCGGTCGCCGCCGGGCGCTGTTGCGGTCTCGTGGATCAGGCAGATGGCCGTGCGGTCATCGGCGTAGATGCAACGGCCGTCTTGGTGAAAGGTGCCACCCAGGTACATCGCGAACTCTGTGAGCATGAGCGCCAGGTCGTCCTTGCCGCGGGCGCGGTGCCAGGGCCCGGCGCCCGGGCCATTTTCCAGCACGACATCGTCCGCGTAGAGGTCGAAATTGGGCCCGTAGTCACCTTGCCGGACCGCGTCGAGTACGACCTGGGTGCGATCGAAGTTGGGATGGTTGCTCATTTGTACCTCCAGTGCCGTGGAGTCCGAGCAGCGTATCCCTCGAAGCCCGAGCCCATTCTGACCATTACCGAACAGCCCTCGGAATTCGAGGGATTAATCTAGCGGCCCGGCCTGGATCACCAGGAACTTGCGTCCGCGATTCTTGTGAGGAGAACACCCGGTCACTTCCGCGGGACCGATCAGCCATTCCTGGCGCGGGAGTTCGGATGCGCAAGCATCTCGTAACAACAGTCAGCGCCAGGCAGGTGGAATTGCCGCGGAGACCGTGTGAAGACCGCATGGAGATTCCTTCCGACTGTCAGCATCCGGGTGGAGAGTGTGGGTGTCCTCCCCGGAACCCGCCGTAGGTGGGGTGGCCGCCGGAACACTTATGATGCTCGCCGTCTTTTTCGTTGTGACACGATCTCGGCCGTGGGATAGAAGCCGCGAGGAGGGCGGGACGGGTAGCTATGCCCTGGCCGGTGGCGTGCCGAACGTCGGGTCGGCCAATGTGATGAAATGGTGCGCAAGCGACAAGCACCCCGCGCAGCGACAAGTGACGCGGGGCCACATGCGCGGTGCGGGGACGGCGGTGGTGACAGCCAGGAAGGCAGTGTCATGTCCAGCGCGCAGTTGTATGACTCCATCGGAGCCACCTACACCGTGACGCGGCGCACCGAGCCGCGGATCGCCGCGCGGGTCTGGGCCGCGCTCGGCGATGCGCGGACCGTGCTGAATGTCGGGGCTGGTACCGGCTCCTACGAGCCCTCCGACCGCGACGTCACCGCGGTGGAACCGTCGGCGCTCATGCGTGCGCAGCGTCCCGCCGGCGCAGCGCCGTGCGTGGCTGCCGCCGCGGAGAGCCTTCCGTTCGAGGACCAGTCCTTCGACGCCGCGATGGCTTTCTCCACCGTTCATCATTGGCAAGACCCGATCGCGGGCCTGCGCGAGATGCGGCGCGTGGCTCGCCGCGTGGTGGTGTTCACGTTCGACACCAGCGACACTGGGTGGCGTCGCCGGTTCTGGCTTACTCGCGACTACCTGCCTGAGGCCGCGGACCTCCTTGTCGGCCGGCCTTCGCTGACCGAGCTGGCCCGCGCGATCGGAGCCCGGATGGAGCCGGTGCTCATTCCGTGGGACTGCGCGGATGGCTTCTTCGAGGCGTACTGGCGCCGGCCCGGGGCCTACCTGGACGATCATGTCCGTCGCGGAATATCGGTGTGGGCCAGAGTCGGGCCGGAGTCCGAGCAGCGGGCAGTGCGCAGCCTCGGTGATGATCTCGCATCCGGCCGTTGGGCCGAACGCAACCGCGACCTCGTCGACCTGGAGGCGGCAGAGCTTGGCCTTCGCCTGCTTGTCGGCTGAACCCGCCACAGCTGGGTACAAGAAGGCTTGACCCCGGCAGCCCGCGGCTCCGATGATGAGGACTGGTGGATCGCAGCGCCTGCCTGCGGAAATTCTCATCCCACGGCTGGTGGCCGCGGCGGGGCTCGGGGGGTTTCGAGGTGGGCTCTTGAACAAGGCAGGGGAGGCACTGCCGCTACCTGATGGCCGCTTTCCTGCTCGTCACGACAACGACGCAGCCGGCCGCCTTGCTGGTGTACCCGGCTTGGGTGCTGCTCGTGGGCCTTGCCCTGTTCTGGACCGCCCGCGCCTACCCGGATAGGCCCGTGGAAGGAGTGTCCAGGGGCGTCGGCCATCACCCGCACACGTTTCGGAAGGGGTTCCCATGACCACATCGCCTGGTGCCCGGCGATCCGCTGATGTCTCGGCAGAAGCCATCCCGGGCCCGCGGCCGCGGCCGGTGATCGGCAATGCCCTCGATATCGGCCGGAAGGGTGCCGTCGAGGCCGCGATCAAGCTGGCCCGGCAGTACGGGCCGATCTACCGGCTGGTGCTGCCGGGCGGGGACAGCCGGTATGTCGTTTCCGGGGCGGATCTGGTCGAGGAGGTGTGCGATGAGCAGCGGTTCGACAAGCTCGTCGCCGGCGGCCTGTCCGAGGTACGCCGGGATCCGGTGAATACCGGCTTGTTCACCTCCGACACCGACAACCCGCTGTGGCGGCGCGCGCACAACATCCTGCTGCCGAACTTCGGCCAGCAGGCGATGCAGGGCTATTCCCCGATGATGCTGGACGTGGCCGAGCAGCTGATGCTGAAGTGGGCGCGGCTCAACAGCGACGACGAGATCGACGTCGCCAGTGACATGACCCGGCTCACCTTGGACACGATCGCCTTGTGCGGGTTCGGGTACCGGTTCAACTCCTTCTACCGGGAGACACCGCACCCGTTCGTCGCCGCGATGGTCCGCACACTGGGCGAATCACAAACTCGTTCCCGCTCGCTGCCGATCCAGAACCGGCTTCGGGTTCGCGCCGGGCGGCAACTCGCGGCCGACCAGGCGTACATGGACAAGATGGTCGACGACATCATCCGGGAAAGGAGGGAATCCGGTAACCCCGAGGGCAAGCCGGACCTTCTCAGCTGCATGCTTGACGGCGTCGACAGGCAGTCGGGCGAACGCCTGCCGGACGCGAACATCCGCGCGCAATGCATCACATTCCTCATCGCCGGGCACGAGACCACGAGCGGTCTGCTGTCCTTCGCCATCTATTTCCTGCTCAAGCACCCGGAGGTGATGGCGCAGGCGCAGGCTGAGGCCGACAACGTGCTCGGCACGGACATCGATGTCCTGCCTTCTTATCCGCAAGTCCGCAAGCTCACCTACGTAACGCAGGTCCTCGAGGAGACGCTGCGCCTGTGGCCGACCGCGCCGGGTTTCAGCCGGTATCCCCTCCAGGACACCGTGATCGGCGGTAGGTATCGGCTACCCAAAGGCTCCGGCGTGCTGGTGCTGACCCCGATGCTGCACCGCGACCGCAGCATCTGGGGACCTGATGCCGAGGAATTCAACCCGGACCACTTCGCGCCGGAGCGCCGGGCGGCGCTGCCGCCGAACGCTTACAAGCCGTTCGGCTCCGGTCAACGGGCCTGCATCGGCCGCCAGTTCGCCCTGCAGGAGGCCACGCTCGTCCTGGGCATGCTGCTGCAGCGCTTCCAGCTCATCGACCATCGCGGGTACGACCTGAAGATCAAGGAAACGCTCACGATCAAGCCAGCTGGCCTGCTCATCAAGGTCGAGCCGCGGGCCGGCCGGACGGCAAGCGGCGACGGCCTTCAAGCCCGCGCGGTCGCCACGGACCAGGCAGCACCGTCAGCGTCAGCCCTGGGCGCTGCCGCGGCTGACGCCTCGGCGATGCCGCCGCGGCCTGGCGGGCATAACACCCCGCTGCTCGTCCTGTTCGGCTCCAACCTGGGTACCGCGGAGGGCATCGCCACCCGGCTGGCCCGCGAGGGTGCCGAACGTGGCTTCGCGGTGGCCGTCGGCCCGCTCGACGACCACGCGCGTGCCCTGCCGCATGACGGCGCCGCCGTTATCGTGACCGCTTCCTATAACGGCAATCCCCCCGACAATGCGATCAGCTTCTGCGAGTGGCTGCAGGATCCGGCCACGCGGCCGGATGCCTGCAGCGGGCTGCGATACACGGTGTTCGGCTGCGGCAATACTGACTGGGCGGCGACGTACCAGGCGATCCCGAAACTGATCGACACCCAGCTGGAGACCCACGGCGCCACCCGGATCTACCGGCGCGGCGAAGGCAACGCGGCGGCCGACTTTGACGGTCAGTACGCCGACTGGCACCAGGGGCTGTGGCCAGCACTGGCTGCTGGCCTGTCACTGCCCGAGGATAAGGTGGCCCCGGTGACCGAGGGCCGGCGGCTGACGATCTCCGTCACCAACCGGCAGGCGACCAACCCGGTGGTGCGGTCCTACCAGGCCCAAGCCGCGCTGATCGAGGTCAACCGGGAACTCCAGCGCGCGAACGGCGCCAAGTCGCCGGAGCGGTCCAGCCGGCACATCGAGATCGCGCTGCCGCCTGGCGTCAGCTACGGCACCGGCGACCACCTCGGCGTGCTGCCCCGCAACGACGCGGTCCTCATCCAGCGGGTCATGCGCCACTTCAAGCTCGACGCCGGCATGTACATGGTGATCACGGCCGAGGGCGGGATGCCGACTCATCTGCCCGCGGGGGAACCAGCGCCGTTGCTCGGCGTCCTGGCATGCTGCGTCGAGCTCCAGGACGTGGCCACCCGGCACGACATCGCGCTAATGGCCCGCTACACCGACGATCCCGCTCAGCGGCAGGAGTTGGAGGCCATGGCGTCGGCCAGGAGCGACGGCCCGGCGGGCTACGCCGAACAGGTGCTGCTCCCGCGCCGGTCCCTGATCGATCTGCTGGAAGCGTTCCCCGCCTGTGACATGCCGTTCGAGGTCTACCTAGACCGTTTGCCGCCGTTGCACCCCCGCTATTACTCGATCTCCTCCTCCGCCCGGACCTCGCCCGAGGTCTGCAGCATCACGGTGGGGGTGCTGCAGGGTCCCTCGCGGTCAGGCGACGGGCTGTTCACCGGGGTCTGCTCCGGGTACTTGAACCGGAATCCGGAGCGGAGCACGATCTTCGCCTTCGTACGCAAGCCGAACATCTCCTTCCGGCCGCCGGACAACCCGCATGTCCCCATGATCATGGTCGGGTGCGGCACCGGCCTGGCGCCCTTCCGGGGCTTCGTCGCCGAACGGGCTGACCTTAAGAACGGCGGTGTTCCGGTGGGCGAGTCAGTGCTGTTCTTCGGTTTCCGCCACCCGGACCAGGATTACCTGTACCAGGATGAGCTGCAGGAGTTCGAGAAGATGGGGGTCGTCCGCGTGCTCGCCGTCCCCTCCCGGGTTCCCGGCCAGCCGAAGACCTACGTGCAGGACCGCATCCTCGAGCAGCGCGCCTACGTCTGGCGGTTGATCGAAGCGGGCGCAGTCATTTTCGTCTGCGGGAACGCCAATACCATGGCACCCGCCGTGCGCTCTGCCTTCCTGAACGTGTTCCGGAAGCAGACCGGCAAGTCGCAGGCTGACGCCGATGCATGGCTAACCGGACTGCGAGCCGACCACCGCTACCTCGAAGACATCTGGGGCGGATCCGCAGCACCCGCCGAGCCGACACGGAACGACTCCATCGGTGCCGACGTGCCGCTTCGCCCATCCCCCGACCGCGAAGTCTTCCCAGGCCCGGTAGAACATCTCGGCTGAGCCATCACCCGCGCTCTCCCGGTCTAGCCGAAGGTGAAGCAGTAGGCCTGGGCCCCTGGATCGAGGAAGGCGATCTCGAAGGTGCGGTCGGTGATGGGGCCGGGCTGGCGGATGAGCTGGTACACGCGCTGCTGCGTGACCGTGCCGTTGCCGTCGCCGTCGACGTCGGTTCCGTGGGCCTTACCAGGTGGCTGTCCGTCGATGAGGACGCGGGATCGCACAGGGCTTCCTGGTGCTGCCGGTCCCATGACGAGGTTGAGGTCGCGGGCATGGAAGTGGCAGGCGATCTGCCCGTTCGCCGTGTTGAGCGTGGTGGCCTCTTCCTCCATGGTCCAGTCCCCTGCCAGGGCCCACTGGTTTAGCCCTAGCCGCTCCGGGACGGTGTAGACGTGCGGCACGCCTGGCACGGCGCCACCGGGGGAGGTGAAGTTCTCGGTGCGCTCGTAGCCGGTGTAGTTTTCCGGGGATCGCAGGCTGGCCCAGTTGGCCGGGGCCTCCAGGCCGCGGGTGTCGACCGACACCAGGGCGGTACCTGCGTCGGCGGATCCGGCCTCGGCCAGCAGCTGCTGGATAACCATTTCCGACCGATCGTATTCGCCTTCGCCGAAGTGGTGATGCCGGATACGTCCCTGCGCGTCCACGAAGTAGAGGGCGGGCCAGTAGTTGTTGCCGAAGGCACGCCATATCGCGTAATCATTATCGGTGGCGACCGGGTAGGTGACCATCATGTCCTGAGCGGCCTGCCGGACGTTATCGGCATTGTGCTCGAACGAGAACTCAGGTGTGTGGACGCCGATCACCACCAGCCCGTGGCCGGTGTATTTCCCGGCCCAGGCGCGGAGGTAGGGAAGCTGGCGTAGCCAGTTGATGCAGGTATAGGTCCAGAAGTTGACCAGGACCACCTTCCCGCGCAGGCCTGCCGGCGTCAGCGGCGGCGAATTGAGCCACCCGGTCGCCCCGCCAAACGACGGCAGCTCACCCTCCACGGGTAGCCGGGCCGAGGCCACGTGCAGCCCGGCGGGCGCCCGCCAGTGTGATTTCATAACATTGCCCTCCTTGTGGCTGGTCGCCCCGGCCTGCGGCCGACCAGTTCCTCGCGTGTGCCGCCCGGCGGCGCGCCGGTGGTGCGCACCGCCGGGCGGTGTCTGCCTAGCGCAACGTCCGGAACGCCGCCCGCATCTCGGCGGAGAACAGGTCCGGCTGTTCCCAGGCGGCGAAGTGGCCGCCCCGGTCCAGCTTGTTGAAGTAGATGAGGTTGTGGGGATACGCGCGCTCGGCCCAGCTCCGCGGGGCTTGATAAAGCTCGTCGGGAAAGACGCTTATGGCAAATGGAATCGAGATGTTCTTGGCGTTGAAGAAGTCCGCCTTGTTCTCCCAGTACAGACGAGCCGAGGAAACCCCGGTGTTCGTCAGCCAGTACAGCGTGATGTTGTCGAGGAGGTCGTCTCGGGTCAGGGCGCTCTGCAGGTGTCCCTGAAGGGCCTGTTCGACGAGCCCGGGCTGGCCGGTACCGTCGCCGTGGTCGAGCATGAACGCCGCTAGATCGACGGGTGAGTCCGCCAGTCCGTACAAGGTTTGCGGGCGTGTCGCCATGATGAGTGCGTAGGCCACGTGCTTGGCATAGAAATCGCTCAGCTGCTCATACGCGCGTAGCTCTTCCTCGGAAAGACCGGATGGCGGCGGGTCGCCGCGCTCGAACCCCTTGGTGACGTCGGCTGGAGCGGTGCCGGGCATATTGGAGTGAATGCCGAGCAGCTCCGGCGCTGCCTGTTCACCCATCGTCTGCGTGACGGCCGCGCCCCAGTCGCCGCCCTGCGCTACGAACTGGGTGTATCCGAGGCGCTTCATCAGCACTACCCGGGCACGTGCGATGCGGGCGGGATCCCAGCCGGTGGCAGTCGGCTTGGCGGAGAACCCGTGCCCCGGCAGCGAGGGAATCACCAGATGGAACGCGTCCGCCGCGCTCGCGCCATGCGCGGTCGGGTTGGTGAGCGGCTCGATGATCTTCAGCTGCTCGATGATCGAGCCAGGCCACCCGTGCGTGACGATCAGCGGCAGCGCGTCCTCGTGCTGCGAGCGGACGTGGATGAAATGAATGTCAAGCCCGTCGATCTCGGTCAGGAAGTTCGGCAGGGCGTTCAGTTTCGCCTCGCACTTGCCCCAGTCGTAGTGTGTCTCCCAATAGCGCGCGAGGTCCTGCATCATCGCGAGCCGCACGCCCTGCGAGTCGTCGGTGACCGTCTCGCGCTCAGGCCACCTGGTCGCGTTCACGCGTCTGCGCAGTTCGGCGATCTCCTCCTCCGGGACATCGACGCGGAAGGGGCGGATTTCAGTTTCGCTAGACATAGGATCTGCTCTCTTTCGCTGGACGGGCTGACATGGCGACGGAAGGGATGGACCGGCCGGCGTTCGCCCCGCTGTTGCCGGGCGACGCCCTCCCGCGCCAGCGGCACAGGCTGATATTCCCACGATCGCGGATCGGGCGGGCGCGTCGCGCCCGTGACATCCCCTGGCGCGTGCCCTGGTCTGCGATATTGCGGAGAGGGGCTGCGTCAGGCTCGCGGGGTTTGTCAACGGCGAGCGAAACGGCTCGGGGCTGACCAATCCGAACGACGTCCTTTCCCGGAGCGCGGCCCCTTTCAGGGCGAGCGGACCAGGACCGGCGAAATGCATCGGTGGTCACGCCTTCTCTCGGCGGAACTTCGCCCGACTCGCATCGCATTACCCGTGATAGACCCCGCCGGCTTGTTAAGGGTAAATTCGGGCTATGCGCCACCGGGAGCCTCCGGCTAGCGGCGAGTGGTTCGTCGGCCGGGCCGGAGAGCTGGCCGCGGTCGGGGCCTGTGTTGATGCTGTCTCGGGCGGGGCGGGCCGGGTGGTGTGGGTCGAGGGGGATCCGGGCTCGGGTAAGACGGCGCTCGTCAATCATGTGGTGGCGAAGCTTCCGGCTGCTTTTGTGGTGTTGCGAGCTGCGGCGGACGAGTCGACGGCCGATCAGCCGTTCGCCGTCCTCGAGCAGCTCGGTATCGAAGGCGGGGAAAGCCCGCAGGCCGTTGGGCTGGACCTTGTCGCGTCGCTGACCGAGGCCGGTGGCCCGGTGGCGGTGGTGCTCGAGGACGTGCATTGGGCGGACCGTGAGTCCAGCCAGGCGTTGTTGACCGTCGTCCGGCGTGTGGGCGAGGAGCGGGTGCTGCTGCTGGTGACCAGCCGTCCTGGCGCCGCGCCTGACGGATGGGAGCACCTGCTGCTGGATCCGTCTGGTAGCTTGCGAGTCGTACTGGGCGCTCTGAGCAGGGACGACGTGGGCGAGATGGCTCGCGTCGCCGGCCTGGCCTTGCCCTGGCGGGCGGTTGGGCGGCTGCACGAGCACAGCGGCGGCCTTGCGTTGTACGTCCGGACCTTGCTGGCCGAGCTTTCCGTCTCGCAGCTTGCCGCGCCGGGCGGGGAGCTTCCGGTGCCCCGGTCGCTGGCGTCGATGATCCTGGCCCGGCTGGCCGAGCTGCCGCCAGACGCCCGGGAGTTGGCGGCGGCATTGTCCGTCGTGGGCGAGGCGGTGCCCTTGCCGGTGGCCGGACGGATCGCCCGGGTCAACCATCCAGCCGAGGCGTTGGAGGCGTTGCTGGGGACGGGCTTCGTGGCGTGGTGGC
>JBAUAY010000079.1:0-3364 GCA_049676235.1 Streptosporangiaceae bacterium | reverse complement strand
GGCGGTGATGATGGTCGCCCCGAACGTCAGCACGTAGGCGTTGACCGTCCACTGCAAGGTCCCGACGTTCCCGCCGAGGTCGCGGTGTATGGACGGCAGCGCGGTCACCACCACCAGGGTGTCCAGCGCCACCATGAAGTACGCCACCGAGGTGAGCAGTACCGTCAGGACCCTGGCCGAAGCGCCAGAATCCGGCTGCTCACCCCGTACGGCCGCTGCGCGAAGTGCATCCGTCATGATCGTGCTCCATCCGGTGAGATTGAATGTCAGTGAGCGATAGCGTTAGTGGTGACTAACGCTGAGTGCGTGTCAACGATTAGCTCGGCCATCACTGGCGGGCCCCCGGGTCGGGGCACGCTCTCGATGAGGTTGACCCCGGCTCGCCGGAAAAAGAGGCGGTGCCGGACCGCCCGGTTTGCGGTCCGGGCGGTGTCAGTACTTTTGAGCGGGACGCAGGTGCCAGGGGAAAGAAGTGATGCCAGGATGCGATCATGGCTACCGATCTGATCGTCCGGGCCCGGGCCGGGGACGAGCAGGCCTTCGGCCAGCTCGTCGAGCCCTACCAGCGCGAGCTCCAGGTGCACTGCTACCGCATCCTCGGGTCAGCGCAGGACGCCGAGGACGCGGTGCAGGAGACCCTGCTGTCGGCGTGGCGGGGGCTGCGCGGCTTCGAGCAGCGCAGCTCGCTGCGCACCTGGCTGTACCGGATTGCCACCAGCCGCTGCCTGAACGCGCTACGGTCCGCTAGCCGGCGCGCGCCCATGAACTGGCCCAGACGCGATGTCGACCCACCCGAACCGACCCGGCTCGGCGAGGTCGTCTGGCTCGAGCCGTATCCGGACCTGCTGCTGCGCGATCTGCCCGACGACGCGCCCGGCCCGCAGGCCCGATACGAGGCCAGGGAGGCGATCTCGCTGGCGTTCATCACCGCGCTGCAGCTCCTGCCGCCGCGGCAGCGCGCCGCCCTGATCCTGCGCGACGTCCTGGGTTTTCACGCCAGCGAGGCCGCGGAAATACTCCAGGCTAGCGAGCAGTCGGTGAGCAGCGCCCTCAAGCGCGCCCGGGCCACCCTCGCCCGCCAGCTGCCGCCGCAGGGACAGCCGCCACCGCCCCCGCGCTCCGCCGTCGAGCAGCAGCTCGTCGCCCGCCTCACCCAGGCATTCGAGGCGGCGGACGTGGACGGCATCGTCGCCCTGCTGACCGAGGACGCCTGGCTGACCATGCCCCCGGTCCCGCTGGAGTACCAGGGCCGCGAACTCGCCGCGCGGTTCTTCAGCCTGGCCTTCCGGCCGGGGCGCCGCTACCGGCTGGTCGCCACCCGGGCCAACGGCCAGCCCGCGTTCGGGGTATACCTGCGCGATCCGCACGGCGCGGTCCTGCACGCGAACGGGCTGATCGTCCTCACCCTGCGCGGCGACCAGATCAGCATCATCACTCGCTTCGACAACAGCGTGATCCCCCGCTTCGGGCTCCCGCGGTCCCTGCCGGGATAGCCGGGGCGCGGATCACCCGGTCCCGGGCGGAGAAGCCACGGCTCGTTCGGGCAAATTCTGCCATGCCCGCGGTGGGCGGCGATCCGTGCGGCGGGCGCCGGCCCGGACGGCCGGCTTGCCGGTGACCGTCCAGGGTGCGGGAAGCGGCGACCCCGATGGCCTATGCAGGGCTCAGCTCGTCGAGTATGACGAAGAGCTCGTCGATCCGCTGGCTGGCAACGTGTCGCAGGTGCACGGCAAGACGTTCCCAGTCTTCGGGGGTTGGTACCTGTCGTGGCGGCAAGGCTGAGAGCGCTTGCCGGATCTCCTCGATCGACAGCCCTACGCGCTGTGAGGCCCTGATCATCGCCACCCGGCACAGCGCGTCGGCGAAGAAACGGCGCTGATTCCCGGCAGTGCGCTCGCTGGGCAGCAGCCCGTGATCGTCATACCAGCGCACTGCCGACGGCGCGATGTTCATCCGCTCGGCTACCTGGCCGACGGTCAGCCCGCTCACGTGCCAGTCGTCTGCCTCCATACTGCGACCGTATCTAGTGGCGCCCTTGACTTCAACTTAAGTTGAGCCCTTACGGTTCTTGCCATGGCTACTGAACAGAGCGGCGAAGACAAGGCAGCGAGGCTGCGGGTCGGCGTCATCGCGGGCAGCACCCGTCCGGGCCGTCAGTCCAGGACCGTCGCCGAGTGGGTATGCGCTGACCCGATCCCATCCCTGGACCTGCGGCTGATCGACCTCGCCGATTCCGGCCTGCCGCTGCTCTCCGAGCCGGCACCCGCCGCGTTCGGCCAGTACCAGCAGCCTGCCACGCGATCGTGGTCGCAGCTGATCGAGACGTTCGACGCGTTCGTCCTGGTCACGCCGGAGTACAACCATTCGACGAGCGCAGCCTTGAAGAACGCGCTCGATCACCTCTACCGGGAATGGCGCGACAAGCCCGTCGCGTTCGCTGGCTACGGTCTCGACGGCGGAACCCGCGCCGTCGAGCACCTTCGTGCCATCGCTGCCGAGCTGGGAATGGCCGCAGTCGGCCCGCAGGTGGCGATCAGCCTGCGTGCCGACTACGCCGGCGGCCGCCTCGAACCGCGGTCCTTTCAGCCCGAGGCACGCAAGCGGATGCTCGACCAGCTCGCTCGCTGGGCAACGGCGCTGCGGGCTCTTCGGCAGCGCACCACATCGCCCGAGGGACAAAGCCGTCCCGCGCTCGACGATCCCTCAGCAAGGGCAGCGGCCACCAGCGCGGTTGAACGGCTCGTCGCGGGACTCCAAGACGGCGTCGACCGTGCCTGTGCCGATGTCTATGACCGGCAGTTCGCGTCTGACATCCTGTGGGGCAGTCCGTACGGAGCCACCTTGTCGGGATATGGGGCGCTGAACGCCGCTCACCGCTCGCTCATGGCCGCAGGCGCTGCCCCTCCATCCCGGTACCAGGTCGTGCAGCTCATGAGCCCCCTGCCAGGTGTCGCCATCGCTCATGTCCGCCGCGACGACCTCAGCGACGACAAGGACAAGCGGTTCTCGGAAATGGCCATGTACGTGCTTGTCGAACGCGGCGGGCAGTGGTGGCTTGCCGCCGGCCAGAACACCCCTGTCGCTGAACGCCTGGCATGACCGGCGACCCCCGCGACATCGAGGTTGAGGAGGCCGGTCCGTGATGGCGGACAGCGCGCTCGTCCTGGGGCCTGGCGGCCCGGTCGGCACGGCGTGGCTGGCGGGGCTGGCAGCGGGGCTGCGCCGGGAGGGAGTGGATCTGGGCACGGCCGGCCTGATCGTGGGCACGTCGGCGGGTGCGATCGTGGGGGCCATCCTGGCCAGCGGCGGAGATCTCGGCCGGCTCGCCGCACTGCCCCCGCCGGCCGATCCCGGTGGCCGTGTG
>JBAUAY010000078.1:0-1527 GCA_049676235.1 Streptosporangiaceae bacterium | reverse complement strand
TCTGCTCGACCGTCATGTGCGGGTAGAGCGCGTAGTTCTGGAACACCATGGCGATGTCCCTGTCCTTGGGCGGCAGATCGTTGACCACCCGGTCGCCGATCTGGATCGTGCCGCCGGTGATCTCCTCGAGCCCGGCGATGGACCGCAGCGCGGTGGACTTGCCGCACCCGGAGGGACCGACGAATACCATGAACTCGCCGTCTTTGACGTCAAGGCTCAAGTCGTTAACGGCCTTGACGCCGCCTGCGTACGCTTTTTCCACGTGTTCCAAGATGATCTGTGCCATGGCCGCAGCGTAACCTCGGCGTGACCTGCTGATAAGTACGCGAACGGCGATGTTACATTAGCGTAAACGTCGTGACCATTTCGTTATATTGTGATGAAGTCGCAGCCTGGAACGGTTGGCGCTAACGTGACCACGTGGAAGAGATCGACCGCAGGATAGTGTCGTTGCTGACCCGCAACGGCCGGATGAGCTTCACCGAGCTGGCCAGGCAGGCCGGCCTGTCCGTGTCGGCGGTACACCAGCGGGTGCGCAGGCTCGAGCAGGACGGCGTGATCAAGGGCTATGTCGCCGTGTTCGACCCGGATGACGTGGGCCTGCCGCTGACGGCCTTCGTGTCCATCAAGCCATTCGACGCCGCCGCCCCCGATGACCTGCCGCAGCGGCTCGAGCACCTGGCTGCGATCGAGGCCTGCCATAGCGTCGCGGGCGACGAGAACTACATCCTCAAGGTGCGAGTGCCCACCCCGGCCGCACTCGAAGACCTGCTCCAGCAGATCCGCACCATCGGCGGCGTCTCCACCCGGACCACCGTCGTCCTCAGCACCCCTTATGAGAACCGCCCGCCTAACATCTAACCCAGCCCGGCCCTGGTCAGGTACGCGTGGCGCGGAGGCCGTCGAGCATGACCGACAGGAGCATGTCGGACCGTTCCGGCGCCTTCTCCGTGCTCACGACTACCCCGTGCACCAGCCGCATCACGTCTGTGGCGTCCACGTCCAGCCGGATGACGCCGGCTCGCTGCGCGTTGGCCAGCAGCCGCTCGGTGGTCTGGCGCATCGCCATCCAGCAGGAAGAGATCAGCTCAGACTCGATGCCGACCGCCTCGATCAGCGCGTGCGACAGGCCGCGCTTGGTCACCAGGTAACCGGCCAGTGAGCGGGCCCAGCCGCTGAAGGCCTGCTCAGGCGGCAAGGTCTCGATCAGCGCGTCCGCTTCCCCGCAGACCGTGCCCACCTGACTGCGGAAGACGGCCGCCTGCAGGTCGAGACGGGTGGGGAAGTGCCGGTAGAGAGTGCCGATACCCAGCCCGGCGCGCCGGGCGATGTCCTCGAGCGGCGCGTCGGCGCCCTTCTCCGCGAACGCCGCCGTCGCCGCGGCGATCAGCCGGGCATGGTTCTGCCGCGCGTCGGCACGCAACTGCTCGGCGGGCCGCGGCGGCACCTGATCAGATGTCCGGGTCATTGCATCCAGGGTAACGGGCTTCGGGATCGGCATGTTTCGGCGGTCGCCATGGGTCGGCC
>JBAUAY010000077.1:0-4334 GCA_049676235.1 Streptosporangiaceae bacterium | reverse complement strand
ACGACCGCGCCGGCCCGCCCGGTGGCCGCGCGGGCGATCCGCCAGGCGAGGTCGTTGGCCTCGCTGCCGGAGTTCACGACCATGACGGCGTCCAGCTCCGGCGGCAGGGTGGATTGGAGCCGTTCGGCGAGCTCGACGATCGCTTCGTGCAGATAGCGGCTGTGGGTCGCGAGCAGCTGCTGCTGCTGCGCCACCGCCTGCACGACCCTGGGGTGGCCGTGCCCGACCACGGCCACGTTGTTGTAGCAGTCGAGGTACCGCCGGTCGTCGGGGTCGAATAGCCAGACACCCTCACCGCGGACGAGGTGCACCGGGCGGGAGTAGAACAGCGGCGATCGGGGCAGCGCCCGACGGCGGCGTTCGAGCAGAGCGCTGGTGGCAGACCTTCGGTAGGGGAGCCGACGGCAGGCCTCGCGGAAACGCCGTGCGACAGCGTCTATCCCCATCGCCTCGATCGCATCCAGGAAGGCGCGGGCCCCCGGCTCGCCGCTCGCGGCGTATGCGGCGTTGTCCGGGTAGAGCCCGCGCCGCCAGGCGGTGACCGTGATCTCAGTGGCAAGTCTGGCCGCGACCAGGTCCGCGAGCAGCCCGGCCTCCTCGTCTTCGAGCGGCGTCACCGACACGTAGCCGCCGATTAGCGTGTCGGCCGCCTCGATGGCGTCGTCCCGGCCGTGCAGCACATCGGCGACGGCGACGGCGAGATCGCAGACCAGCGGCGCATGGGTCATATCCCCGAAGTCCACGATCCCGCTGGCCCGAAGGTCATCGCCGAACAGCACGTTGTCCAGGCTCATATCGCCGTGGATCACCTGCGCGCGAAGCCCGGGCAGCGTCGGCGCGACCCGGGCCTCGAACCGGTCCAGAACCAATTCCACCTGAATCCGGCGGTGGCCGTCGGAGACATGGGGGAGCAGCGGCCTGAGCTTGGGCAAGCGGGTGATATCCCACAAGATCTCGTAGTCGGCCGCAGGGTGGAAAAAGCCGCGCAACGCCCGCCCCAGACGGGCCGTGATCTGCCCATGGGACCAGATCGCCTCAGTGGTGAGCGCCGTGTTCGCCACTACTTGCCCGGGCAGGAACGTGAAAAGCCGAGCCGGGTAGGTCCGGCCGTCGGGCCCCGGCACCTCGACCCAGGATTCTCCCGCCCCGGTCGGCAGGGCACGCATCACCGGCAGGCCCGGATCCACCCGCTCGATGTGGCGGAGAGCGGCGGCCTGCATCGACAGGATGGGCCCGTCATCCGCCGGATTGGAGATCTTGAACAAGAAGCGCTGCCCGGCGGCCGTGTCCACCCGGAAGTTCTGGTCCCGTTCGCCCGCGAGGGGCTTGAGGGACGACGATTCGACGCCGAAGCCTTCCCGCAGGATCTGCCTGGCTGCCTGCTCGCCGAAGGCAGGCGGCGTGCTCTCCAAGGGGTCAGGACGCTTCACCATAGGCCCGAAGGTTATCTTGCGGCCGACTGGCCGGCCACCGCCCGGCCGCGCTGCCGCCTTCCCGCGGGCCGGAGATCTGGCATCCAGCCCGACTAGGATCAGGCCATGCCTATCCCAGCGGCGTTTGACCTGTCCGGCCGGGTGGCCGTGGTCACCGGGGCGGGCGGTCCCGACGGCATCGGTTTCGCCACCGCCAGGCTGCTCGCCGAACTCGGTGCCGCCGTGATGATCAGCGCCACCACGGCCCGGGTCCAGGACCGGGTCAGCGAACTGCGCACCGCTGGTTTCGACGCGGCGGGGATCATCGGCGATCTCACCGATGCCGGCGTGGCGTCCGGGCTTGTGACGGCTGCGCTGGAGCAATGGGGCCGGCTCGACATCGTGGTCAACAACGCCGGCATGATCTCCGCCGCTGACCCCGTGTTCGAGTCCGGCACCGCGGAGTCCATGGACCTGGCGACCTGGCAGGCTGCGCTCGCCCGCAACCTGACCTCCGCCTTCCTGGTTACCAAGGCGGCGATGCCGGCCATGACCAGCCGCGGCTGGGGGCGGATCATCATGGTGGCCAGCGTGACCGGCCCGGTGATGGCGATCCGCGCGGACGTCGGTTACGCCGCCGCCAAGGCGGGCATGGTCGGCCTCACCCGCGCAGCCGCCGTCGACATCGCAAGGCACGGAATCACCGTCAACGCCGTCGCCCCGGGCTGGATAGCGACCGGCTCCCAGACCCCGGAAGAGCGCGGCCAAGGCCAGGCCACCCCAGCGGGCCGGAGCGGCTCACCCGACGAGATCGCCGCCGCGATTGCCTGGCTGGCCAGCCCCGGCGCGTCCTACATCACCGGGCAGTACCTGGTCGTGGACGGCGGCAACTCGATCGCCGAGCAGCGCGCCGCACCAGCGTGATCGCCTCGCGCCGTGCGCTGCCCGGGCCTGCCTTCAGGACTGCTCTTTGCGCAGGAGGTCGAGCACGACGTCGTTTACGACGTGATCGGCCGCGGTGGCGTGGATCATGGCTCTGATCGCCCGGGCCAGGGTCATCTTGCTGACCGGCTGATCGAGTTCCACGCTGGCCCTGGCTAGCCAGCGGTTCAGGACCTGATAGTCGGCCGGGGCCAGGTCGACCGTGATCCGGACGGGCTTAGTGCGGGACTCCCTAGGAGGGCGGGGGTCGCTGGGATGCGGGCCGTATGGCATAAGCGTAGTTTACTGCACGTACTGTACTTACTGCAGTCAGGTCAGGTCAGGTCAGGTCAGGTCAGGTCAGGTCAGGTCAGGCCCATGGCCCGCCGCCCCGCGGACCACCGGCAGAAGATCGCGGCCCAGCGCGGCGGGCCCGCAGTGAGCCGGGGCGGCCAGCCCCGCCCGTTCGGCGTCAAAATGACTTAACCCGCAGGTGAAGAGGCAGGTCGGCCGATGACCGGCCGATGCGGATGGTGAACTCGCCCGACGGGCGGACCCACGTCCCGGCCGCCTCGTCGTAGCGGGCAAATGCTCGGGCCGGCAACGTGAGCCTGGCCTCGGCGTGCTCGCCCGGCGCCGCGGTGACCGCGGCGAAGGCGGCCAGCACGCGCACCGGTCGCCCGGGATCCGCCGTCGGCGGCTCCAGGTAGGCCTGGACGATCTCGCGCCCGGTCCGGGGGCCGGTGTTGCGGAGCACGACGGTCACGCCGAGGTCGCCGTCCGGCGCCGCGACCGGCGCGTCCGCCACCGCCGACTCGTACGCCCACGTCGTGTAGCCCAGGCCGTGTCCGAACGGGAAGTGCGGTTTCGCCCCGGCGTGGTCATATCCGCGGTAGCCGATCAGCAGCCCTTCCCGGTATTCCAGCCTGCCCTCGGCGGGCACCGAGTGCAGGACGGGGCAGTCGGCCTCGGCGGCTGGGAGCGTGACCGGCAGCCGGCCGCCCGGTTCGGCCTGGCCGAGCAGTACGTCGGCCAGCGCGGCGCCCATCTCCTGGCCCGGCAGCCAGGTGTAACCGACCGCCGCCACCTGGTCCGCCCACGGCATGAGCACCGGCATCCCGGCGTTCACCACCACGATCGTACGGTTGTTCACCGCCGCGACCCGGCGTACTAGTTCGTCCTGCCTGCCGGGCAGGGCGAGCCCGGGCCGGTCGAACCCCTCGCTCTCGCTGGCGGGCCCGGAGCCGATCACCAGCACGGCGGCGTCGGCGGCGCGCGCGGCCTCGACGGCCTGGTTGAGCAGCGTGTCGTCGTCCGGCGCGGGCACCAGGCCCAGCCGGATGGCCACCGGGCCCTGCGGCCAGTCGTCCGGTCGCAAACAGATCGCGATCTCGGCCTCACGACCTGCCGCAAGGTACACGGTCGCCCTGATCTCGCCCGGCCTGACCATGGCCTCCACCGGGTCGGCGGGCAGGTCCGTGTGGCCGGCGGCCACCTCGATCCCGTTCACCGTGAGCGCCAGCCGGCCCACCCCGCCCGCACCGATCACGTGCGGACCGTCGCAGGCGGCCAGGAACCGGGCGCGCAGCACGATGGTGCCCTGCCCGCCCTGGCCAACGCCCTCGGGCAACCCGTCCCACCAGGTGAACATGGTGGCGGTGCGGTGCTCGACGGCGACCAGCGCGCCATCCTCGGTGCGGAACTCGAGCCGGACACCCGGCTCCCCGGTGTCCGGGTCGCGCAGCGCGGATCGTGGCGGCTCCGGGACGAGGTCCCAGGTCACGCAGCCCGGCCGTACGGTCACCTGGGTTTCCGGGTCCCGGCCGGCCAGTGCCTCGGTCAGCGCGGCCGCCGGGGTCGACACGCTGACCTGGGGCACGGTTGCGCTGCCGCCGCCCTGGGTGACCGGGCTGATGGCGTTCGGGCCGATCACCGCGAGGCTGCGGATCGCGCCTAGGTCTAGGGGCAGCGCGCCGCCCTCGTTACGGAGCAGCGTGAACG
>JBAUAY010000076.1:0-2425 GCA_049676235.1 Streptosporangiaceae bacterium | reverse complement strand
GGATACCAAATGAACGCGGCGTTCTATTGAAAAGAGTCATATGAACGTGGCGTTCTACCCAATCGAGACCCATGGCCTCACCCGGCTCGAGTAGCACACACCGCGTGCCTTCGGCCTGCCCGGCGGCGGCGCTCTGGCCGATGCGCCCTAGCCGTCCCCGCTCCGCTGCCGTCGCCGGTCAGCCCGTTTCTGGCCGCGCTCGTTCGTGCAGCACTAGCAGCGCGTACGCCGCGACGGTGGAGTCGTCGGTGATGACGCCTTCGCTGATCATCTCCTCGAACCTGGCCCTGGGTACCCAGGCCTGGCGCATGTCCTGCTCTTCGGCCTCCCGCTCTGGCGAGCCCGGCTCGAGCCCGGTGGCCAGGAAGTAGTGGCCGCCCTGGCTGCTGATGCCGTGCGCGCTGTGCAGGTGCCCGAGCTTGACCAGAACCCGGGCGCGCAGCCCGGTTTCCTGCGCGAGCTCCAGCCGGGCGAGCTCCTCAGGCCGGCCCGACGTCCCGTGCGGGAACCCGCCCTGCGGGAACGACCAGGTGCGCCGCCCGATCGGGTAGCGGAATTCCTCAACCAGGTGGAAGCCGTCGTTTTCGGCCGGGATGACCAGCGCGAAGTCAGCCTTCTCGACGAACGCGTATGTGCCGACCGAACCGTCGCGCCGCTGGATCTCGTCCCGGCGCAGGCGCATCCAGTTGTCCTCGTAGACGACGCCTGAGGCGAGCATCCGGATATCCGCACCGTCAGCCGGGGTCGGCATCGGCTAGGGCACCTGCTCGGATCGGGCCGCGGCCAACTCGCCGAGGGATGCGGCCGCGGTGGGCGGGGTCTTCCGGCGCGCCCGGATGCGCCGGGCTATCGCGGTCGCCCCGAACGCGCCCGCGATGGGCAGCGTGACCAGGGCGGGCAGCTGATAGCGCCAGGAGAACTCGTACAGGTCCGCGCCGAGCAGCACGGCAACCGCGGTCCCGGTGATCAGCAAGCAGGCCAGGGCGGGTCCCGCGTCACGGCCCCGGCGGAAGGTGAAGATCCCGGCCAGGCCGGCCAGCAGGGCGAGCAGGAACACCGGTCCCGGCGTGTACCCGCCGTACAGCTGGTAGTCCCGCAGCACGGTGGCGGCCGTCACGTTGACCCGCGCGTGTCCGCCGCCTCCGGCCTGGGCGAACACGTTGCTTGCACTGTTCGGCCCGTAGTGGGTGATGCCGGGCGGGTAGTACGGATAGCTGGTCTGGAACTGCCAGCGGGAGATCGGGGTGTCGCCCTGCTCGGTGTTCCGGGTCAGCGCGAAGATCTTCACCGAGTCCTTGGCGATGTCGCCGACCACCCGCATCGGCTGCTGGGCCAGCACGCTGTAGGCGAGCCCGCGCTGCAGCGGCGCGGTGTTGATCAGCAGTCCCAGCCGGACGTTGACCGGCTGGTATACCGCGCGGGGCGCGGTTTTCGTGTTGACCAGGCCGTCCACGCCGAGGGTGGCGGCCACCGACGGGCTCGGGCACAGCGGCCGCTCGTCGGCGGGGATCTTCAGCGTGGTGCAGTCGGCGGCGTGGGCCGCCCGCCCGTACAGGTCCGCGTCGCCCATGTTGGACATCTCGAACCCGTAGTGCAGGATCACCGCGGAGTAGCTCATGTACCCCACCACCGGCAGCGCGAAGCAGAACGTCAGGGCCGCGCCGTGCAGCAGGCGGGTCCGCCAGCCCGGCGTGGCGGCCAGCACGTAGATCAGGGCCGGCCCGATGAGCGCCTCGCCCACCTGGCGGACGGGGGCGGACGCGCCGAGCGCCAGGCCGCCCAGGATGACGAAGGCGAGCCCGGGCCTGGGCTGCCAGAGCAGCAGCACGATCCCGGCCACAAGCAGCGCCTCGAACAGCACGTCAGGCATGATCGTCTGTTCCGCGTTCAGCTGGTAGGCGTCGAGCAGCACCGGCGCCACCGCCAGCGCGGCGAGCCAGCGCGTCACGCCGCGGCGCAGCATCAGCACGTAGAGCGCGGCCGCCATGGCCATCCCGATGACGTGCTGCAGCAGGGCCACGAAGGCCAGGTTGGCGAACATCAGCGCCGGACGGAGCACCAGCAGCGTGTAGCCGAGCGGATCGAACGATCCCCAGTTGCCGTTGTTGAAGTCGGTCCCGAATACGTACTTCTTGGAGTCGATGAACAGCAGCGCGGGCTCATACCCGAGCTGGGCGACGACGCGGAGCACCAGCCCGGCGGCCAGCAGCAGCCCGAACACCCAGTGCCGGCGCACGACGTCGGTGGCGGCCCAGATGGCCCGGTCGAGGCGGGAACCCGCCGCGATGGCCGCCCCGGTGTCCGTCCCGACCTGACTCGCAGCAGGCAATACGGTCTCGCTCCTGTTGGTCACACAGAATCCTTGCATGAGTCGCATCAGGCAGCGGGAAATGCCGCGCTAATGCCCGGCCGGCCTTTCCTGGCA
>JBAUAY010000075.1:0-4179 GCA_049676235.1 Streptosporangiaceae bacterium | reverse complement strand
GACGTTGAGGTACGTGTCGTGCTGCCCGGCAGCGGACATGCCGGGCAGGTCCTCCACTGTCGCCGAGGACCGTACCGCGACTGGCACGTCGTCGCCGAGGCAGGCGTAGGCCCCGGCGATCGCGGCTGCCGTCGGGGTCGGCACGGGCTGGCCGGCGAACAGCTCACCGATGCGCGCGGCGGCCGCGTCGAACGTGACCGCGTCGGACACGTCGACACCAGACATGGCCGCCAGCACCGGCTCGCGCAGGCCGCCACGGCCGATGAAATCGAGGTACGCGCTGGTCGTCACGTGGAACCCCGGCGGGACACGGAACCCGGCGCGGGCGAGGCGGGCCAGCGAGGCGCCCTTGCTGCCGACCACCCCGGGCGCGGCGCCGGGGTCGTCCAGAGCCATCACCAGCGGCACCCGAGCATCCACGAGATACCTCCTGCCTTTATGCCTGGGGGTGGTGGAGCCTCCGCGTCACCGCCGGATTCCGAGGTCGAAAAGGCGCACCAGCTCCTCGGCGTAGGCCCCGAGGTCGGCATCAGGGTCGTGACGTTGCCGCATCACCATGGCGTGGGTGATCGCGGAGCGCATCACCCCGCCGACCACGCTCACGTCGAAGTCCCGGAGCTCCCCGTCGCGCTGCCCCTGGCGCAAGATGTCCTCAACCGAGGGCTCCGGCGCCTGCAGGGGCATCGTCGCGACGAGCGGCCGCCCGTTGGCGGAGGTGGCGTTGAAGGCGATCTCGATGACGGCCACGTGCAGGCTCCGGTGCTCTACCACGTAGTCCGCCGTTCCTGTCAGGTAGGCCCGCAGCTTGTCGGAAACGCTCGTCGCCCCGGCCATGCGGGATTCCATGAACTTCGCGTAGGTGGCCAGAGCGGTGCGCAGCACCTCGCCCATGAGCCCCTCTTTGTCCGAGAAGTGGTAAGAGACGACGCTCTTCGCGATCCCGGCCCGTCTGGCGATCTCGGCCATCGACGCGTCGGCGTAGCCCACCTCGGTAATGGCCTCCGCGGCGCACTGGGTGATCTGGGCGCGCCGGGCCAGCTCGGTGAACGTGCGCCGGGCGTCGGACGCCTTGGCTCTCATGGCGCTCCAAGCTAGAACGATCGATCGAAACATAGTACGCTCGATCTAGAGCCAGTGAAAGGTCCATCCCAGCGAGCCATCGAAGAAAGCCACTCCCCGAACGGACCATGAAGCCGCGGCCCGTACGCGATGTCCGGCATCGGCGCGGCATGCTCAACACGGAGCGATACCTCAGGTGAGAGCCGCTCCCAGCGCCTTGGTCCCGCTTCCGGGCGGGACCAAGGCGCCGGAACAGCCGGTTAGTGGAGCAGTGCGAAGGTGTTGGTGGCGTCGTCGACGAAGTAGACGGCGCGGTGACCCGGCTTGACCGCCAGCCCGAACAGGGCGCCGGCGCCCGGCGGGGAACCGGAGCTGTCCAGCGTGCGGACCGCGATCTGGGACCCGGACGGGGTGATCTCTACGAGGTTCCCGTTGCCGCTGTTGACGGTCAGGATGTCACCGCCTGGCGCTATCACCAGGCCGAGCGGGTTGCTCAGGTGGCCGCCCCGGGTGACGGTGAAGCCGCGCCCGGCGCTGAAGCCGCGGAACACCGCGTCGGAAATGCCGGCCACCCGGTTCGCCAGCGTGTCGGCCACGTACAGGACGCCGTTCGGGCCGAGGCCGACGCCGGTCGGGCCGATAACCAGAGCTGACGAGTTCAGCGCCTCGGGGAAGCCGGATCCGATCGTGGTGTTGAACTGGATCCACGGCAGACCCGACTGCGGGATCTGAAGGACGAGCCGCAGCACCGTGCCCCCGAAGACGGTGCCGCCCTTGGCCGCGACCGTGCCGTTGAGGACGTTCGTGACGAACAGGACCGCTTGGCTTCCCAGGTCAAGGGAGGCCAAGTCCCAGGGGCCGTTGATGCCGTGGCCGGCGAAGGTTTCCCGTACGTGACCCCACCTGTCGAGGACGATCAGGCAGCCAGGCCCGGACACGTTGCCGCCCTGCGTGGGCAGCGAGCCGACGATCACCCAGCCGCTGCGCAGCACCGTGAGGGCGGTGGTCAGCCCCACGCCGCCAGGACAGCCGGACAGGTGCTGGTTGATCTGGGCGAACAGCGACACATGACCGGCCGGGCTGATCTGGACGATCGTGGTGCCAGTGCCCTGCGCGTTGGCCTTGTCGTTGAAGTTGCTGACCAGCGTGTTGCCCCGCCCGAGGTTTCCGGTGCTGCGCGGGACGACCGCCACGCCGTACGGGTTGACGTCACCGTTGCTCGGCACCGTCGAAGCGAGCGTCGTGACGTGGTGCAGCGGGCCGACGAACGCCGGGAGGGTCCCCGCGCTGGCCGCCCCGGCCACCAGGCCTGTTCCGGCCAGCAAACCGGCCGTCGTGGTGACGATCGCGGCCAGCCCGGCCGCGCACCGTCTTGTTGCTTTCATTTCTATCCCGCTCCCTTCCGGTGAAGAATGTCTCCACACCTATGGGCACGTTGCGGGGAGCGGGTTGGTTCGGCGCATGACTAACTTCCGCCCGACAATCACGGCACGGCAAACTCACCGATGGCTGTGGTGCCCATGATGTCGGCCGGTTTGGTCAGAACGCTCCTGGTTCTACCGGTTCTTGTTGGTTTCCGCCGGCTTCACTTGGTTCCTAACGAATCCCTCCCGCCAGACGTTCGATCGACAAGGGTCACTGTGGCGACCAGTGACGCGGCTGTCGTCGAAAGGACACGGCTCATCGGGCCGTAATCACGGGGGACGTGATCAATCAATAGCCTCGATGATCTTTCATGACGGCCGCGTGCACTGGCCGCTAACCTCCTCTACGGCCGGGCTGGCCGCCTTGGCTCGGGGCCAGCCGCGCGCGTAACGAACCGATAATGAACCCGGGACTCGGCCCCACCCATGATCACGTACCGGACGCCGGCCCAGTTCGATCGAACGTAATCGTCGGGCAATAATTGCCGCTGCGATCACGACACGCGGGTAAGGACGAGCTTCACGGTGGCGTCGGCCAGCGGGTGGGGGTCGGTGCCAAGTTCAGCGGACGGACGCACCTCCAGGTCTACGGCCAGCGTCTCGGCCGCCACGAACCCGGCGTGCGCGCGGATCGCGTCGGCGACCGCGCCGTCGGCGCCGATCGTCAGCCGGATCCGGTCGGAGACCGCCAAGCCGGCGTCCCGGCGGGCCTGCTGCACGACCCGCACCACGTCGCGCGCGGTGCCTTCGGCCGCCAGTTCCGGGCTCACATGGAGGTCCAGCGCGATCAGCCCGGCGTTGCCGGGCAGCACCGACGTGGACTCGGGGTCAGCGACGGCCAGCTTCAGGTCATACTCGCCGGGCTCGAGCACGACGCCGGCCGCGGTGATGCGGTCGCCCGCCTGGGTCCATTCGCCCGCCTTGACCGCGCGGATGACCTGCTGCACCTGCCCGCCCAGCCGCGGCCCGAGCAGCCGCGGGTTCACCGCCAGCTCGACCGTGCCGAGGCTGGCTGGGTCGGCTGAGAGCTCGACGGCCTTGACGTTGACCTCATCGGCGATCAGGTCGCGGAACGGCGCCAGCGACTTGGCGTCCGGGTGGGCGATGACCAGCGACGCCAACGGCAGCCGGACCCGCAGCTGATGCGCCTTGCGCAGGCCGAGCGCGCTGCTGCAGACGGCGCGGACCAGGTCCATGGCGCCGGTCAGCACCGCGTCAGTGGGCCAGCTCGAGACGTCCGGCCACGACGCCAGGTGCACGCTCGGCTCGCCGGTCAGCCCGCGCCAGACCGCCTCCGTGGTCAGCGGCAGCAGCGGCGCGGCGGCCCGGCAGAGGGTCTCGAGCACGGTCCACAAGGTGTCGAGCGCGTCCCGCTCGCCGGCCCAGAACCGGCTGCGCGACCTGCGGATGTACCAGTTGGTCAGTACTTCGAGGTGCTCCCGGAGCGCCTGGCAGGCGCCGCCGATGTTGTAGACGTCGAGCAGCAGCTCGAGCTCGGTCACCGCGGCCCTGGTCTTGGCCAGGATGTAGCGGTCGAGCACGTGCGTGCTCGCGACCGAGGGCTTCGAGGTGTAGGACTCGGCGTTGGCGTACAGGGCGAAGAAGTAGTAGCAGTTCCACAGCGGCAGGATCGCCTGCCGGACGGCGTCCCTGATGCCCTGCTCGGTGACGATCAGGTTCCCGCCGCGCAGTACGG
>JBAUAY010000074.1:0-1936 GCA_049676235.1 Streptosporangiaceae bacterium | reverse complement strand
CCCTGGGAGCCCGACGGCCGCCGGACAGGAGCCGGTGGCCGCGCTGGCCGCGGCCTACCGGCGCAGGCTGCTGCACCTCGCGGCGCGCGACCTCACCGGGGTCGCGACCGTGGACGTGGTGGGCGAGGAACTGGCCGACGTGGCGGCCGCGGTCCTCGAGGCGGCGCTCGCCGTGGCCCGGGCCGAACTGCCGCCCGGCGCGGTGCCGTGCCGGCTGGCCGTGGTGGCTATGGGTAAGTGCGGCGGTCGCGAGCTGAACTATGCCAGCGACGTCGACGTGATCTTCGTGGCCGAACCGGTCAAGGACGAGGACGAGACCGCCGCGCTGGGCACCGCCAGCCGCCTCGCGGCCGGGCTGATCGGCGTGTGCGCGCGGTCTACCCCGGAGGGCAGCATCTTCCCGGTCGACCCGAACCTGCGCCCGGAAGGGCGGGCCGGGCCGCTGGTCCGCACGCTGACCAGCCACCTGGCCTACTACGAGCGCTGGGCCAAGACCTGGGAGTTCCAGGCGCTGCTTAAGGCCAGGCCGGTGGCCGGCGACATGGCGCTCGGCCAGGCGTACGCGAATACCCTCGGCCCGCTGGTCTGGCAGGCGGCCCGCCGCGAGCATTTCGTCGAGGACGTGCAGACCATGCGGCGCCGGGTGGAGCAGTCACTGCCCACCAAGCAGGCCGGGCGCGAGCTCAAGCTCGGTCCCGGCGGGCTGCGCGACATCGAGTTCGCCGTCCAGTTGCTGCAGCTGGTGCACGGCCGCACCGATGAGACGCTGCGCTCGCCCGCGACGCTGCCCGCGCTGGCCGCGCTGGCCGCCGGAGGCTATGTCGGCCGGGCCGACGCGGAGGAACTCGGCGCCGCCTACCGGTTCCTGCGCCGCACCGAGCATCTCCTGCAGCTGAGCCGGCTCACCCGCACGCACACCCTGCCCGAGGATCCCGCCGTACTTCGCAGGCTGGGCCGCGCCATGCGTTTTAATGATGGGCCGAACGAACCCTGGTACCAGGCCTCGGTCACCGGGATCCGCTCCGACCCGGCGGTCGATTTCGACGAGGAGTGGCGCCGCCACGCCCGTCAGGTCAGGCGGCTGCACGAGAAGCTGTTCTACCGGCCGCTGCTCGACGCAGTGGCCCGGCTGCCCACCGACGCCGCCCGGCTGACGCCCGCCGAGGCCCGGGCCCGGCTCGAGGCGCTCGGTTACGTGGACCCGGCCGGGGCGCTGCGCCACATCGACGCGCTGACCTCTGGGGTGTCCCGGCGCGCGGCGATCCAGCGCACGCTGCTGCCCGTCCTGCTCGGCTGGTTCGCCGACGCCGCGGAACCCGACGCGGGCTTGCTGGCGTTCCGGCAGGTCAGCGAGGAACTGGGGTCGTCGCCCTGGTACCTGCGGCTGCTGCGGGATGAGACCAAGGCGGCCGAGCGGATGGCCCACGTGCTCGCGTCCAGCCGGTACGCGGCCGGGCTGCTGCTGCGCGCGCCCGAGGCGGTCGCCATCTTCGGCAACGACACCGAGCTGAAGGCCAGGGGCCTGATCGGGCTGCGCGCCGAGATGATGTCGGCCATTCAGCGCTACGAGGACGACGCTGAGGCCGCGGTGACCGCGGTGCGTTCGGTCCGCCGCCGGGAGCTGCTGCGCACCGCCGCCGCCGACGTGCTCGGCTTCACCGGGCCGGCCGAAGCGTCGCTGGCGGCGACGGGGGAAGCGCTGACCAGCGTCACCCGGGCGTCGCTCGAGGCCGCACTGGCGGTGGCGCTGCGCAAGGTCTCGGCCGAGCTGCGCGCCCCGTTGCCGACCAGGTTCGCGGTGATCGCCATGGGCCGCTTCGGCGGTCACGAGTGCGGGTACGGCAGCGACGCCGACGTGCTGTTCGTGCACGACCCGCTGCCCGGCCGCCCGGAGAAGGAAGCCTCCGACGCGGCCCACGCGGTGGCGGCGGAGCTA
>JBAUAY010000073.1:0-8349 GCA_049676235.1 Streptosporangiaceae bacterium | reverse complement strand
GAGTGCCACCGGGCGGGCCGGAAGTGGCGCCTGGCCTTGCGGAACCGCAGCGTGCTGGTCGAGGACAGCATTGGCATAGTCCACCTGGCCGTGCTGATCGCTAATCCGCGTCAGGAGATCCTGGCGGCCGATCTGGTCGCCGGGCTAGCCGGCCTCAGCGGCGCCGCCGGCGCCGCCGGCGCGGCGCATCCGGTCCTTGATCATGAGGCGATAGCCGAGTACCGGAACCGCCTCAAGCGGCTGGACGCCGAGATCGGCCAGCTGGAGTCGGACGATGACCCCAGCCCGGCCAGCTTGCTGGGTCAGGCCCGGGCCGAACGCGACTGGCTGGTCGCCCAGCTGTCCAGCGCCGCGGGACTCGCCGGGCGGACGCGATCATTCCCCGACCAGCCCGAGCGCGCCCGCGTCGCGGTGGGCAAGGCCATCCGGCGGGCCCTGGCCCGGGTCACCGAGGCCGACGCCGTCATCGGCGAGCACCTGCGCCAGTCGGTGCGCACCGGCGTGCGCTGCTCCTACTGGCCTGACTGACTCCCCTCCCGGGTCCCTCCGGCTGCCTGTCCGGCTACTATTCGGTCACTATGTCAAGCCGTACGGTCAGGCTCACCGGCTGGGGCCGGATATCGCCATCCCAGGCCGAACTGGCCGAGCCGGCCAGCCTGGCCGACGCCACCCGCCTGCTTGAGACCGCAGCGGCCCCCCGCGGCGCGATCGCCCGCGGGCTCGGCCGCAGCTACAACAACGCCGCGCAATGCGATGGCGGCGTGGTGATCTCGACCGCCCGGCTGAACCGGATCGTCGACCTGGACCCGGCGACCGGCCTGGTGACCTGCGAAGCCGGCGTCAGCCTGGAGCAGCTCATGGTCGCCGGGCTGCCAGCCGGATGGTTCGTGCCGGTTTCTCCCGGCACCAGGCAGGTGACGGTCGGCGGCGCGATCGCGGCCGACGTCCACGGCAAGAATCACCACGTGGCCGGCAGCTTCGCCCGGCACGTGCGGTCTTTCGACATCCTGCTGCCCGGCGGCGAGTTGCGTACGGTGACCGAACAGTCCGATCCCGTGCTGTTCTGGGCGACTGCGGGCGGCATGGGCCTGACCGGGCTCATCGTGCGGGCCGTGGTCCAGCTGAAGCGGGTGGGCACCTCGCGGGTCCGGGTCGACACCGTGCGCACGGCTGACATCGACGAGACGATGGCCGTGCTGGCCCAGCACGATCGCGCCTTCGGCTACACGGTGGCCTGGTCAGACAGCCTGGCCCGGGGAGCCAGGCTGGGCCGTTCGGTGGTCATCAGCGGTGACTTCGCCGAACCAGCTGACCTGCCGCCCGCCGACCGGGCCGACCCGTTCGCGTTCCGGCCGGGTTCCCGCCTCGGCGTCCCGGCCGGGTTCCCGCCCGGGCTGATCAACCGCTACACGGTGGCCCTGGCCAACGAGGCGTGGTACCGCAAGGCGCCCCGCACCCGGCAGGGCGAGCTGCAGACCATCGGGACGTTCTTCCACCCGCTGGACGGGATCAGGAACTGGAACCGGGTCTACGGACCCGGTGGCTTCCGGCAGTACCAGTACGTCCTGCCCTTCGGGGCCGACGCCGCGGTACGCCGCTCCTTCGAGCTGGTCAGCCAGGCCCGCGCCGCCTCCTTCGTGACCGTGCTGAAGCGGTTCGGCGAGGGCGACCCGGGGCTGCTCTCCTTCCCGATGCCCGGCTGGACGCTCGCGCTCGACGTGCCCGCCAGGACCCGGGGACTGGCCCGGCTGCTCGGATCGCTTGACCGGCTGGTCGTAGCGGCGGGCGGCCGCGTCTACCTGGCCAAGGATTCACGGGTGCCAGCCGACGTGCTGGCCGAGATGTACCCGCGGCTGGCGGATTTCAGGAAGCTGCGCGCTGAGTTCGACCCGGCCGGGGTTCTCGCGTCAGACCTGTCCCGGCGGCTCGGCCTGTGACGTCGCCGCGCGACGCGGGTACCGGATGCCGGCTACCCGGTCGCTGACCGCCAGCCAGCGTGACTGGCTGCGGGTGCGGTCTTACCTTTCCGAACATCGCCACCGCCTGGCGCTCGACGCGGCCGGGGACTATCCGGCCGGTCTCAGGATCGCCGGGACCCCGCTGCTCGCCACCTCCGGATGGCAGCTCGCCGAGCCCGTCCCGCTGCCGGAAGTCGGACTTCAGCTCACCCCGGCGACGGCTCAGCCGTTCACCGCCCTCCACCGGGCCGCGGCGCCGCTGCTACCCGAACGGCCGGACGGAACCCGCTATCCGCGCTACTCCGACGCGCTGCGGGACCTGGCCGCCCCGGCGGTGTTCGAGAACCGCGCCACCTACCGGCTGACCGAGGCCCAGCTCACTACTGGGCTCACTACCGGGCTCACCCCGGGAGCGTCCCGGCTGGCGTTCACCCGCGGCCGCTACTTCGACGGCATCGACACCGGCGAGGCGGCCGCGCACGAATACGCGGCTACGCGGCTCGGCGGCCGCCCGGCCGGCCTGCGCGCCCTGATCGCGGACCCGTGCGACCTGAGCCGCCGTCCCGCGAACCTGGCCATCAGCACCTTGACGCTGCGGCTGGACCGGGCGACCGGGCAGGCCTCGTTCCTGCTGCACTGGCGGGATCCGGCCAAGGTGGGCCACGCGGGCGGGCTGTACCAGGTGATCCCGGTGGGCGTGTTCCAGCCGTCCGGCGAAGCCGGGTGGAACGAGCGCCGGGATTTCTCGCTGTGGCGGTGCATGATCCGGGAGTTCGCCGAGGAACTCCGCGGGCGCTCGGAGGACTATGGCAGCGAGGCCGGCCCGGTCGACTACGACTCCTGGCCGTTCGCCAGGCGAATGGCCGACGCGGTTGACCGCGGTCAGATCCGCGTGTGGTGCCTGGGGCTCGGCACTGATCCGCTGACCTACGCCACCGACTTGCTCACCGCGGCCGTGATCGACAGCCGTGTGTTCGACGAGCTGTTCAGCCTGAGCCCGCGGAGCAACGCCGAAGGCAGCGTGCTCGCGGCGCGGGATTTCGCCGCGCACGTCATCGACCGCATCGTGACCAGCGAGCCCGTGCAGGCGGCCGGCGCCGCCGTCCTGCGGCTAGCCTGGCAGCACCGCGACACCCTCATCGGCTGAGTCCGTGGCGGCCTATCTGAGCGGGGGATGTATGCCTCGCCATTTGCTGGGCAGGTATGCGGCGAGTTCTAGACGTGCGCCAGATGGAAAAACGATGGTTGGGACTGAATAAACGATGGTTGGGACTGAATACCTGAACGCCGGCCGGCACGTCGTTCAGTTCTACCGTCACGACGAGGAGCTGGCCGGACGAGTGGCCGGCTACCTGCTGGAGGCACTCGCAGGCGGCGGCGCGGCCGTCGTCATCGCGACCCCGGAGCACCGCCGCGAGTTCGAGGACCGGCTGAGACAGGCCGGCGCCGACCTGGCGGCCGCCCGGGATAGCGGCACGTACGTGGCCCTGGACGCCAGCCAGACGGTGCGTGAGCTCATGCCCGTCGGCCGCCTCGACCTCGCTGCCTTCGACCGCGTGATCGGCGGCCTGATCCGGCAGGCCGGGACGGGCGGGCGGCCGGTCCGTGCCTACGGCGAGATGGTCGGGCTGCTCTGGGACGACGGGCTCGTCAGCGCGGCGATCCAGCTTGAGACGATGTGGGAGGAGCTTGGCCGCGCGCATTCCTTCTCGTTGTTCTGCGGCTACCCGGCCGGCTCGGTGACCCGCGACGGCCGTCTCGATGCCTTCGCCGAGGTGTGCCGCCTGCACCAGGAGGTGGTCGGCCTCTCGACCGCCGCGGCTTCCGGATCCGGTGGGCCCGCAGCGATGCGGACTTATCCCTTCTCTCGCGACGCGCCCGCCGCAGCCCGTCACTTCACCGTCGGCATGCTGCGCGACTGGGCGGCCGGGGACATCGCCGATGACGCCGCCCTGGTGGTGACCGAACTCGCCGCCAATGCCGTCGTCCACGCTCATTCCGCGTTCACGATCCTCCTGTCCGCGCATGGTGACCTGGTGCGGATCTCAGTACGCGACGCGAGACCGGTGCCCGGCGCGCCGAGCGCGGCGCTGGTCCCCGCCCCACTGCACGGCCTGGGTGTGGTGGAGGCGCTGGCCAGCCGCTGGGGGGTAGAGTCGCTCGGAAACGCGGGTAAGACCGTCTGGGTAGAGCTGCGCAGGTAACGACGCGCCCATGGGGGTGAGGCCGGTTTCGCCGTTGGATGTCCGGGTCCGCCGCGTCTACGATGAGCCTTCTGCCGCGGACGGCACCCGCGTGCTCGTCGACCGGATCTGGCCGCGCGGCGTGCGGAAGGACTCCCTCAGGCTGGACGACTGGGCCAAGGACGCCGCCCCGTCCGCCGAACTGCGTACCTGGTACGGACACGACCCGGCCAGGTTCTCCGAGTTCCGCGAGCGTTACCTCCGTGAGCTCACCGGGAGCACGCAGCGGGCGGCGCTCGGCCGGCTGCGCGCGCTCGCGGCGGCGGGCAGGCCCCTGACGCTGCTCACCGCGACCAGGGACCTCGACCACAGCCAGGCCGCGGTCCTGGCGCCGCTGCTGCGGCAGTCCGCCGAGCCCGCGGAGCCCGAAGGCGGCGAGGCGGCCTGTTTCGCCCACCTGGTCTGCCCCGAATGCGGAGCCGTGGTCAGCGAGGGCCATCGCGAAGGCTGCGGACTGGCCGGGGCCGCGACACCCATGATCGTGTCAGACGAAGGCGCCTAGGCCGGTGATGGCGCGGCCGACGATCAGCGTGTTGATCTCGCGGGTGCCCTCGTAGGAGTAGATCGCCTCGGCGTCGGCGACGAACCGGCCCACGTGGTTCTCCAGCAGGATGCCGTTGCCGCCGAGGAGCTCGCGCGCCCACCCGACCGTCTCCCGCATCCGGACCGTGCAGAACGCCTTGGCCAGCGCCGAATGGTGATCCTCGGCCAGGCCGGCCTGCTGCAGCGCGGACAGTCGAGCGCACAGGCAGGCCGAGGACGTGATGTTAGCCAGCATTTTCACCAGCAGGTCCTGGACGAGCTGGAAGCCCCCGATCGGGCGGCCGAACTGCTGGCGCTGCCGGGCGTAGGCCAGCGCGTGCTCATAAGCGCCACGGGCGCAGCCGGTGGCCTGCCAGGCGACCCCGGCCCGGGTCAGCCGCAGCACCGCGGCCGTGTCCTTGAAGGAGTCCGCCCGCTGCAGCCGGTTCTCCTCAGGGACCCGGACCGCGTCCAGCGTGATATGCGCGTTCTGCACCACCCGCAGCGCGATCTTGTCTTTCTGTTTGGAGGGTTCGAAGCCCGGCGTGCCCTTCTCAACCACGAACCCCTTGACCTGGTCGTCTTCCAGCGAACGAGCCCAGATGATCACGTAGTCGGCAAAGGTGGCGTTCCCGATCCACTTCTTCTGCCCGTCCAGGACCCATTCGGTGCCGTCGCGCCTGGCCGTGGTGGTCAGGCCGCCGGCCACGCCCGAACCGACGTCGGGTTCGGTGAGCCCGAAGGCGCCGATCTTCTCCATCCGCGCCATCTCGGGCAGCCAGCGTTCCTTCTGCTCTTCGGAGCCGCACAGGTAGATGGAGCCCATGGCCAGGCCGCCGTGCACGCCGAAGAATGTCCCGATCGACGGGTCCACCCGGGCCAGCTCCATCGCGATCATGCCGTCCAGCAGGAAGCCGCCACCGGGGCAGCCGTAGCCCTGGTACAGCTGCCCGGCGATGCCGAGCTGGCGGAAGTCGCCCATCAGGTCGTGCGGGAACTCCTCCCTGGTCCAGTAGTGGTTGATGACGGGCTGGACCGACTTCTCCATGAACTCCCTGATCCGGTGCAGGAGCTGGCGGCCCTCGGGTTCGAGGGTCTGCTCGAGCAGGTAGAAGTCGGCGTCGGTGACGGCGGTGCGGTCAGCGGTTGGCATGCTATTTCTCCTGTTCAGCGGCGAGCTACGGCGGACAGGAAACCATCTACCACCGGCGCGAGCTCCGAAGCCTCGGTGACCAGGGCAAGGTGACCGCCGTGGTAGACGTGCAGCCGCGAGTCCCGGATGAGCCGGTGCAGCATCCGGGCGTTGATGAGCGGGATGAGCGGGTCGTCGTCCCCGGCCAGGATCAGCGTCGGCTGGCGCAGCCACGGCAGGAACGGGACGCTGGTCCAGCCCGCCGCGGCGGCGAGCTGGTACAGGTAGCCGCGCGACGGGCCGACCCGGATGCCGTCGTGCATCGTCGCCGCGACCGAAACGGGGTCGGCCCGCGCCGACCCGCCGTAGAGGTCTCCGGCCACCCGTTGCAGGTAGCCGCGGTTCAGGTAGCGCCGCGGCGTCACCATGTGCGCCAGCACCGAAGGCCGGCCGGGCACCATCAGCGCACCGGTGCCGGTCGCGACCAGCACCAGCCGGCGGCACCTGGCCCGCTGGAACGCGGCGAAATGCTGGGCCACGCCGCCGCCCCAGGAGATGCCGAGCACGTCGACGCGGTCGTAGCCGAGCTCGGTCAGCATGCCCGCGATCAGTCGGCACAGCCCGGTGAGCCGGTACGGCCCGGACGGCGCGGGCGAGCCGCCGACGCCGGGCACGTCGAACCTGATCACCTCGACGGCCGGGTCGAGCTCACTGACAAAGGGCTCGAGCACCTCCAGGCTGGCGCCGATGCCGTTGATCAGCAGCAACGGGCACCTGGGCGGATCGCCCACCCCGTTCGGCCGTCCCGGTCTTACCGCCACCCGCAGCAGCCGGCCGCCGACCGTGACGCTGCGGACCTCAGTGGTCGTGGACATAGGTCCCGGGCGCGGCGCCTCGCATCGGGTAGCCCTTCCGGCCGAGCTGGCCAGGGCTCTTCTTCTGTGCGCCGCTCCGGTCGGCCAGCCAGGCCGAATAATCCGGCCACCAGCTGCCCGGCACGGTCTGCGCCGCGGCCAGGAACTCGTCCGGGTCGGCTGGATAGGGCGCGGGGGCGGTCTGGAACGCGGCCTTCGGGTTGCCCGGGGGATTGACCATGGCCGCTATGTGCCCGCTGGACGACAGCACGAACGTGACCTGGCCGCCGAGCAGCTGCGTAGTCCGGTAGCAGGACTGCCACGGACACAGGTGGTCGGTCGCGCCGGCGATGACGTAGGCGTCCACGTCGACCTTGGACAGGTCGACCGGCGAGCCCAGCATGGTCGCCTCGTCCGGCGTGGTCAGCGCGTTGGCCAGGGCCAGCGCGATGAAGTCGCGGTGCAGCGCGGCGGGCAGCCGGGTAGTGTCGGCGTTCCAGTACAAGATGTCGAACGCGGGCGGCGGACGCCCTTGCAGGTAGTTGTTGACCCAGTAATTCCAGATCAGGTCGTCGGGCCGCAGCCACGCGAACACCTCGGCCAGGCTCCGCCCGTCCAGGTAGCCGCGCGCGCCGGATACCGCCGTCGCCGCGGCGGCCGTCGCCTCGTCGATGACCGCTCCGGCGGTCCCCGCCTGCTCCTGGTCGAGCACGGCCACGCCCAGGCACAGGCTGGCCAGTTCGCCGAGCCGGCCGGCGACGCTCAGGTGCGCGGCCACCATGGAGGCCGCGATGCCGCCGGAGCACAGCGCGCAGACGCTGGCCTTCGCGGCCCCGCTGATGGCCCGCACCGCGTCCAGCGCCGCGACGATGGCGCCGCCGTAGGTGTCCAGGCCCCAGTCCCGGTGCCGGGCGTCCGGGTTGCGCCACGACACCACGAACACCTGATGGCCCTGGCCGACGAGGAACTCGACCATGCTTCGTCCCGGCGCCAGGTCGACGATGTAGTACTTGTTGATCATCGGCGGGACGATGAGCAGCGGGTAGCGGTAGACGCTCTCCGTGGTGGGCTGGTACTGGATGAGCTCGAACTGCTCGCACGCGTACACCACGCCGCCCGGCGTGATCGCCAGGTCCTTCCCCACTTCGAAGGCGTCGGCGGCCACCATGGACGGCACCCGGGGCGGAGCGGCCAGGTCGGTGGCGAGCGCCCGCAGGCCGCGGACGGCGCTCCAGCCGCCGGTGTCGATCAGGGCTTTGGCGGCGGCCGGGCTGAGCAGCGGGTTATTGCTCGGGGCGGCCGCGGCGATCAGGTTGGCGAGCAGGAACTTCAGCCGCGTGTCGTCGCGCCAGCCGAGTTCGGCCCCGGCCACCAGGGCCTCGGCCGACTGGGCCGCCGCCAGGTAGGCCTGGACGCTGCGCCGCAGGACCGGGTTACCGGTCCAGGCCGGGTCGGCGAACCGGCGGTCGCGCGGGCCTGTGCCCATTTCCGGCGTGATCGCGGACCGGCCGACCGCGATCCGGCCAAGCTCGCTGCCGAGCCGCGCCGCCTGACGGCCCACCAGTTGCGGGCGGAGAGCCAGCCTGGCGGCCAGCCGCAGCAGCGAGCTGTCCGGCCGAAGCCGCCGCGTGACACCGAGC
>JBAUAY010000072.1:0-2407 GCA_049676235.1 Streptosporangiaceae bacterium | reverse complement strand
GTGCTGCACGACGCCAAGGGCCCGATGAACGCGCTGATGGCCCGCGGCCTGCCGCTGGCCGGCCTGGCGTGCGACACGGCGCTGGCCGCCTACCTGGCGCTGCCCGGCCAGCGCACCTTCGACCTGGCCGACCTGGCGCTGCGCTACCTGGGCAAGGAGCTGCGCGAGGAAGCCGAAGACGGCCAGCTGACGCTGGACGGCTCGGGCGAGCGCGACGCGGCGGCCGCCCTGGTGCTGCGCGCCCAGGCCACGCTGGAGCTGGCCGCGGCGCTGGAGGAGGACCTGGACCGGCGCGAGTCCGTGGCGCTGCTGCGCGAGCTCGAGCTGCCGCTGGTCTACGTGCTGGCCAAGATGGAGCACACCGGCATCGGCGCCGACTCCGAGCACTTCGCCGCCATGTCCTCGATGCTGCACGGCGAGGCGAAGGCGGCCGAGCAGGCCGCGTACGCGGTGGCCGGGCACGAGTTCAACCTCGGCTCGCCCAAGCAGCTGCAGGAGCTGCTGTTCACCGAGCTCGGCCTGCCCAAGACCAAGCGCATCAAGACCGGGTACACCACCGACTCCGAGGCGCTGACCAGCCTGCTCGCGCAGACCGGCCACCCGGTCCTGGAGCACCTGCTGCGCCATCGCGACGTGGCCAAGCTTATGTCGATCGTGGACTCGCTGATCCCGATGGCCGGTGAGGACGGCCGGATCCACACCACGTTCAACCAGACGGTCGCGGCTACCGGCCGGCTGTCCTCCACCGACCCGAACCTGCAGAACATCCCCATACGCAGTGAACTCGGCCGCCAGATCCGGCTGGGCTTCGTGGTCGGCGAGGGCTACGAGTGCCTGCTCTCCGCGGACTACAGCCAGATCGAGCTGCGGATCATGGCGCACCTGTCCGGGGACGAGGCGCTGATCGCGGCGTTCGAGTCGGGGCACGACTTCCACGCGGCCACGGCCTCCCGGGTGTTCGGCCTGTCGGCCGCGGAGGTGGGACCCGAGCTGCGGGCCAAGATCAAGGCGATGAACTACGGGCTGGCCTACGGCCTGTCTGCCTACGGGCTTTCCCAGCAGCTGCGGATCACGCCCGACGAGGCGCGCGGGCTGATGGAGGAGTACTTCAAGGAGTTCGGCGGTGTCCGGGACTACCTGCACGAGGTGGTCTCGCGGGCCCGGATGGACGGCTACACCGCCACCATGATGGGCCGCCGCCGGTACCTGCCCGACCTGACCTCGGACAATAGGCAGCGCCGGGAGATGGCCGAACGGATGGCGCTCAACGCGCCGATCCAGGGCTCGGCCGCGGACGTGATCAAGGTGGCGATGCTGGCCGTGGATAGCTCGCTGGCGGCGGCCGGCCTGCGCTCCCGGATGCTGCTGCAGGTGCACGACGAGCTCATCATCGAGGTGGCGCCCGGCGAGTTCGACGCCGCCCGCGACCTGGTATGCGCTGCGATGGGCGGGGCCGCCTCGCTCCGGGTCCCCCTCGACGTATCGGTCGGCACCGGTCGAAGCTGGGCCGAAGCGGCGCACTGAGCTGGCCCGGGGGGATGGGTCCCCCGGATTAGGACTGAGACTTCAGACTGAGGCCGTATTGTGGCCGGTCTCAATTGACCCTCTAGGCTAACTCTCATAAGCTGAACAGCGCGCCGTGTCCTCGTGCGTTCCGCCGTGATCGCGTGGTATCACATCACGTGATCGGGCAGGCGGCCCGCCGGGCGTGCCGTAGCTGGCCCCCGTGCTGGTTGTGGTAAGTCCTGGGAATCCTGGTCACCTGCACGGTTACCGGCGTATCCATCACTTTCCCTGTCCGCATCCGGAGCCAACCCACACATGACGAGCAGCACGCAAGCCAACTCGACCCCCACGGTGGCGGTCAACGACATCGGGTCCGAGGAGGCATTCCTCGCCGCGATCGACGAAACCATCAAGTATTTCAACGACGGTGACATCGTCGAAGGAACAGTCGTCAAGGTCGACCGAGACGAGGTCTTGCTCGATATCGGCTACAAGACAGAAGGCGTGATCCCGTCCCGCGAACTGTCCATCAAACATGACGTCGACCCGCATGACGTAGTACATACGGGCGAGCACATCGAGGCCCTTGTCCTGCAGAAGGAGGACAAGGAAGGCCGCCTGATCCTGTCCAAGAAGCGGGCGCAGTACGAGCGCGCCTGGGGCACGATCGAGAAGATCAAGGAAGAGGACGGCGTGGTCACCGGCACGGTGATCGAGGTCGTCAAGGGCGGCCTGATCCTGGACATCGGGCTCCGCGGCTTCCTGCCCGCCTCACTGGTGGAGATGCGCCGGGTCCGCGACCTGCAGCCCTACGTGGGCAAGGAGATCGAAGCCAAGATCATCGAGCTGGACAAGAACCGCAACAACGTGGTCCTGTCCCGGCGCGCCTGGCTCGAGCAGA
>JBAUAY010000071.1:0-4724 GCA_049676235.1 Streptosporangiaceae bacterium | reverse complement strand
GACTAGAGAACGGCGCCTGACTGGGGAGCGGGTCCTGACCGGGGAACGGGGCCTGACTAGAGAACGGGGCCTGACCGGGGAACGGGGCCTGACCGGGGAACGGGTCAGCGCCAGGGAGACGGCCCGCCCGGGGCAGCGCATCGGCGGGAGGCGGAGACGCGTCTGCTGCGTACGAATCGCGGGGGAACAAGCCCGCGTCGCGGAATGGGCTCGCGTCCTGGGAGTATCCGGGCAGCGAGCCGTGGCCGGCTGGTGTCGCGCCGTTAACGGCGGGGGCGGCGGCCGACGGGGTGGCCGAGGAGTACCTCGGCGTGTCAGGCGCTGGCGCTGCGGGCCGTCGGACGACGGCGGGCACCGCCTTAGTCCGGACCCGCCAGGGGCGCAGGCGTGGCATGGTGGCGGGCAACAGGGCGAGCACCGCGACCACGGTGGCGGCGGCGAACACGACCGAAGGACTCCGCACGATCGAGAGCGATACCACGGTGATCGAGAACAGCGCCGCCCACAGGTACATGAGCAGCACGCTCTGCCGGTAGGAATGGCCGATGTTGAGCAGTCGGTGATGCAGGTGCTGCCGATCGGCAACCATCAGCGGCTTGCCTGCCCGGGTCCGCCGGATGACCGCGAACATCAGGTCCGCGTACGGGATGACGAAGATGGCAGCCGGCATCAGCAGCGGGAGGAGGATGGCGAACCGGTCTAGGGCGTGGGTGTGCGCGTAGTTGGTCAGCAGGGCCGGGTCGAGCGAATCGGTGCTGGATATCGGCCCGTAGGCGAGTAGCAGGCCGAGTAGCATGGCGCCGATGTCGCCCATGAAGATCCGCGCTGGGTAGAAGTTGTGCGGCAAGAACCCGATGCACATGCCGGCCAGCAGCGCGGACGCCACCGCCGGCACCGACTGTGAGGTGGTGCCGATGGTCCGGTTCAGCGTGTACGAGTAGACCAGGAACGACAGCGCGGCGACGGCCACGATCCCGGCCGCCAGCCCGTCGAGGCCGTCGATGAAGTTGATCGCGTTGATGGTGACCACAATGATCAAGATGGTCAGCGTCACGCTCAGGTCCGCCTCGAGCAGGAACACGCCGCCGCTCGGCAACGGCAGCCAGGGCAGCGCCTGGCCGCTCCAGACCAGGATGCCGGCCGCCGCTACCTGCCCGGCCAGCTTGCTGATCGCGCTGAGCCCCCACCGGTCATCGACGAACCCGACGACGACCACAAGGCCACCGGCCAGCAGCAGCCCGGCCTCGCTCCTCGACCCGGCCGTCCGGAAGGGATCTTGCAGGAAGGAGAGCCGACTGGCGATCAGCAGCCCGGCGACGAGCCCGCCGTACATGGCCAGGCCACCAAGCAGCGGGGTCGGCTCGGTATGGGTATCCCTGGCCCGCGGCTCGTGAATCGCGTGGGTGGCGACCGCGAACCGTCGCACCAACGGGGTGAGCAGGTAGGTCACCGCCGCGGTGACGAGCAAGACCAGGGCGTACTCGCGCATGCCGCCTCAGCGGGCCTGGATCTGGTCGGACCCTTTAGCTTTCATCACCGCCACCTTATGGCAACAGCTACGCGCCGGAGGGCGGCTCACCGGCAGCGGGGTCCAGAGAACCTCCCGAACCCTCAAGGGGATGCGGCGCCGCGGGCTTGAAGTCGGCGGCACTACGGTCGACAGCGGGACCCGCGCTCTCGGCGTAGTACTCGTTCTCTGCGACGATCGACGACACCGCGCGCAGCCGGTCCACGGAGATCGCGCCGGCCCGGAGCACCTTCGGTATGGTCCCGGTCAGATCGAGGATGGTTGACGGGACGTTGTCCACGCACGGCCCGCCGTCGAGGTACACCGATACCGCCTCGCCGAGCTGCTGCTCCGCCTCATCGGCGCTGGTAGCCGACGGCTGGCCGTGCCGGTTGGCGCTGGACACCGCGAGTGGCCCGGTCTGCTTGAGCACGTCGAGCGCGACCGAGTGCAGCGGCATCCGCAGGGCGACCGTGCCCTTGGTGTCACCCAGATCCCAGAGCAGCGTCGGGCTGGCGCGGAACACCAGGGTGAGCGCGCCGGGCCAGAACTCGTCGATCAGGTCCTGCCCGAACGCCCCGAGGTCATCCACCAGCGCCGCCGCGGCCCGCGCGGTGCCGACGAGCACGGGCGGCGGCATGTTCCGGCCCCGGCCCTTGGCCGCCAGCATGGTGACGACGGCCGACGGGGTGAACGCGTCCGCGCCGATGCCGTACACCGTGTCAGTCGGCAGCACGATCAGCTCACCGCCGCGCGCCGCCGTCACCGCGGCGTCAATTCCCGCGGTCCGCATCTGCGGGTCCCGGCAGTCGTAACGCATGCTCATCTGGCCGCCCCTCCGCCCATTCCCGGCACCATGTCTCAGGCCCCCTCGCTCGACCAGGCCGCGGTGACGAAACGGTCACGGCCGGCCAGGTCCTTGTTGTTGCGGGTGTCCCGCCAGCCCGACTCCTCCGGGAACACCCAGTACACTGCCGTCCCCTGCTGAGCGCCGTGCTCCACCGCGACGAGCCCGCCGGGGTGCAGCAGCCGACGCGCCGTGCGCTCGACGACGCGGATGGCGTTCAGTCCGTCCGCGCCGCTCCACAGCGCGGCCGGCGGGTCGTACTCGCCGACCTCCGGCTCGACGAAGGCCCCCACCGGGATATATGGCGGGTTGCTGATCACGAGGTCAACCGTACCGTCGAGTTCGGCGAGCACGTCACAGAAATCGCCACCGTGCAGCATGACGCGCCCGGCCGTGTACGGGGCGCTCTCCACGTACTTGCTAACGTTGCGCTCGGCCCAGGCCCGGGCGAGCGGATCGCCCTCGACCGCGTGCACCCTGGCCCTGGGCACCTCTTGCCCGATGGCCAGGGCGATCGCGCCGGAGCCCGTGCCCAGGTCGACCACCACAGGCTCGGCGACGTCCATGTCGCCGAGCCTGGAGATGGCCCAGCCGGTCATCACCTCGGTCTCCGGACGCGGCACGAATACCCCCGGCCCCACGTCGAGCTCGAGGTAGCGGAAGTGGGCACGACCGGTGATGTGCTGGAGTGGCTCACGGGCCGCCCGGCGCGCGATATCAGCCCAGAACTGTGCGTCGAAGTCGGCGTCGCGCACCGTGTGCAGCTCGCCCCGCCTGACATTGTGCACGTTGGCCGCGATCAGCTCGGCGTCCGCGCGCGGCGATTCCACTCCGGCGTCGGCAAGCCGCAGCGCGGCCAGCGCCACCTCATCAAGCAGCAGGCTCATGATCGCCAGCACCAACCAGCTTCGCGGCCAGGTCCGCGCCCGCGAGCGCGTCGATTACCGCGTCGAGGTCACCGTCGATGACCTGGTCGAGGTTGTAGGCCTTGTAGCCCACCCGGTGATCGGAGATGCGGTTCTCCGGGAAGTTGTAGGTGCGGACCCGCTCCGAGCGGTCCACCGTGCGTACCTGGCTACGCCGTTCCGCGCTCGCCTTCGCGTCGGCGTCGGCTTCGGCCTGCGCGAGCAACCGCGCGCGCAGCACGCGCATCGCCTGCTCCTTATTCTGCAGCTGGCTCTTCTCGTTCTGGCAGGACACCACGATCCCGGTGGGCAGGTGGGTGATCCGTACCGCCGAGTCGGTCGTGTTCACGCTCTGCCCGCCCGGGCCCGAGGACCGGAACACGTCGACCTTCAGGTCATTGTCGTTGATCTGAACCTCGATCTGCTCGGCTTCGGGTACCACGAGCACGCCGGCCGCCGAAGTGTGGATGCGGCCCTGGGATTCGGTCACCGGCACCCGCTGAACGCGGTGCACGCCACCCTCGTACTTCAGCCGGGACCAGGCGCCCTCGGCGCCCTTGCCCTTCACCGCGACCGTCACGTCCTTGACCCCGCCCAGGCCGGTGCCGGTCGAGTCGAGGATCTCGGTCTTCCAGCCGCGCCGCTCAGCGTAACGCAGGTACATCCGGAGCAGGTCGCTCGCGAACAGCGCGGATTCCTCGCCGCCCTCGCCTGCCTTGACCTCGAGAATGATGTCGCGCCGGTCATTGGGGTCCCGTGGCACGAGCAGCCTCTGCAGCTGAGCCTCGAGCTCCTCCCGGTGTGCGGCCAGTTGCTCGCCCTCAGCGGCGAACGAGGAGTCTTCCCTGGCCAGCTCGCGCGCCGTCTCCTCGTCAGCAGAGGTCCGCTGCCACTCCTGGTAAGCGTGCACGATGGGGGTCAGCTCGGCGTAGCGGCGGCCAAGCGTGCGCGCTCTCTCCTGGTCGGAGTGCACGGCGGGGTCGGCGAGGGCGTGCTCCAGCTCCGCGTGCTCGCTAACCAATTCGCTTAGCCGGTCGAACACCGGAAAGTCCTTTCAATGTTCTCTACGCCCGCAGGCGATGCTCGTGACTCGCCTGGCTGTCGGACGGCCCCAGATCGAGCCGCCCGAACACCATTCGAGCCTCCATCGCGCCCACGGGCTGCCACCCGCCGTTAGCCGTGAACCTGGGCTCCCCGCTCGGAACCGGCCTTACGCCGATATCGCTCCTCTGGCTATGGTCGGCCAGTAACGACTAGCGGCGCACGCCTTGAGGCCACGGGTCCGGGGCGGGAGGGCGATTGGTTGAGCCTGCCAGGCTGGCCTGGCAGGCTCTGGGTTTACTTCTTGTCGGAGGGCTTGGTCGAGGGGTTCTTGCCGAACCGCTTCTCGAACCTGGCGACCCGGCCGCCGGTGTCGAGGATCTTCTGCTTGCCGGTGTAGAACGGGTGGCAGTTCGAGCAGACC
>JBAUAY010000070.1:0-3122 GCA_049676235.1 Streptosporangiaceae bacterium | reverse complement strand
GACCAGAACCCCGCCCACCGGCGAGCGCCTTGAGCGGGCGGCGGCGGCCCGCGCCGCGTACCTGGAGCAGACCCGGCTGCCTCCGCCCGGCGGCCCCGGGCCGGTCTCCTCGGCTGCCATCGT
The DNA here is from genome assembly GCA_049676235.1 of Streptosporangiaceae bacterium. Lineage (GTDB taxonomy): Bacteria > Actinomycetota > Actinomycetes > Streptosporangiales > Streptosporangiaceae > Palsa-504. The sequence continues at coordinate 2,999 of JBAUAY010000070.1, read as the reverse complement.
CGCCGCGCTGCGCACCATGCTCGGCGGGGGGACGGGAACCGGCGCCGCGCGGACGATCCTGGTCCAGGATGCGCCCAGCCTAGGCACGTGGATCCACCGGTACCTCGACTTCACCGAGCCCGGCACGTTCTACGCGGCCGCCGGCGGCAGCATGGGCTGGGGGCTGCCCGCCGCCATGGGCATCCAGCTGGCCAGACCCTCCGACCGGGTCATCGCGGTCAGCGGTGACGGCAGCTTCTGGATGGTGGCGCAGGACCTGGAGACCGCCGTAAGGGAAAACCTGCCGGTGGTCAACGTCATCAACAACAACTTCGCGTTCGGCAACACGCGGGACAGGCAGCGGACCGCGCACGGCGGCCGGTACCACGGGGTGTTTTACGGCAACCCGGATTTCGCGGAATTTGCCCGCCTGCTCGGTGCGCACGGCGAGCGGGTGGAACGCGACGCCGATCTGGTCCCGGCGCTGGAACGCGCGCTGGCGAGCGGCCTACCGGCCGTCATCGACTGCGTGCAGGACCGCCACGAGGGGCTGCCTGCCGATCTGGTGCCGCCAGTCGCCAGGTAGGAGGGCCCGCGTCCGGCGAGGTACTACCAGCGGCTTCCTGACCGGCCAGACGCTCGTCGTGGACGGCGGCGCCGCCTTTCAGCTCATCGATCAGCCTGGGCTCGATGCCGGGAGATCCGCAGCCGGACTTTGCGCTGAAGCCAGGTGACGGGGATGGCGACGGCGAAACCGAGAGACAGCGGGAGGGCAGGCCCGGCGGGCTCGAGCCGCGCCGACAGCAGGTCAGCCGCGTCGGCGCGATCAGCCCCGGACGCCGCGGCCGCGGCGTTCAGTTTCGGCTGCTCGAAGGTAGCGGGAATCGGCAGGAACCGCCACCGGCTGGGCGGCCAGATGATGACGAAGGCCCGGCCGACGACCGCGCTTTCCGGCACTGTTCCGCCACCAGGATCGCCTAGATGATCCCTGGAGTCGTCGGAGATAAACCGGTGGTCTCCCATGACCCACAGCCGGCCCGGCGGCACGACAATGTTGAACCTGATTTCCGAGGGAGAGTCACCGGGATAGAGGTACGACCCCTCGGTCAGCGGAACGCTGTTGACCGTGACCTGGCCCTCCGCGTCACAGCAGGCCACATGGTCACCCGGCAACCCGATGACCCGCTTGATGAGGATGTCTCCCGGATGTCCGAAGCCGAACATGCTGGCAAAGCCGTCGGCGAACTTCACGGCGAAATTGGTGCTCGCGGGCACGGTCCCCGGGTCCCATGAGCCATCACCGTTGAAGACCACGATATCGCCACGGTGAATGCTGCGAACATCGTAAACGAGCTTATTAACCAGGACCCGGTCATTAATCTCGAGCGTATTTTCCATCGACCCGGAGGGGATGAAGAACGCCTGGATCGCGTAAGTCTTGATGACGACCGCGAGCAGGAGCGCGATGACCACCAGGATCGGGAACTCGCGCCAGAACGACCGCCTTCTGCGCGTGCGCCGACCGGCGGACCTGCGCCCGCCCGTCCCCGACCCGCCCGTCCCCGAACCTGCGGACTCAGTCTCCGAGGTCGTGGGGTCCGTCCCGTCGTCCGGCGACGCGTCAGCCTTGGCCGCGGGCTCGTTGTCCGGAGTTACCGGCTGGCCCTGGTCATGGACGGGTGGCGTCGAGCTCTCGCCCGAGCCGGCCTCCGGCTCGGCCCCCGGCGTCACGCCATGGCCAGCGCCACTCATCCGCGCCCCTTCCGATCGCGCACACCGTTGAGCTTAGCGCCCTGGCCTGGTCACCGGACCGGCAGCCTCGCAGGGCCGCACGGCCGGGATAAGCCGGGCAACCAGGCGCGAAATCTAATTTCCGCCCCTGATAGGGCGCCTATCAGGGGCCCCGATTCCCTTCCTCACGGCGCCGCCTCCTGCGTCGGCGCAGCAGGAGTAGCGGGACCCCGATGACACCAGCGGCGGCGGCTCCGGTCACCGGCTCGGCCCCGGCGGCGCTCAGCGCCGTTTGCTGGAAGGTCGACGGGATGGGCAGATCGCGGATCTGCGACGGCGGCCAGATGATCAGGAACGCCCGGCCCACGACCTGGTTCTCGGGTATCGCACCACCTCCCGGATCACTGGTGTTGTAACGCGAATCCTCGGAGTCGCTGCGGTGGTCTCCCATGACCCACAGGTGGCCGGACGGAACCACCTCGCTGAACTTGACGGTGGAGGGAGGGTTGCCGGGATACACGTACGAGCCCTCGCTCAGCGGAACGCCGTTGACCGTCACCTTCCCGTCGGTGCAACACGCCACGTGATCGCCGGGCAGGCCGATCACCCGCTTGATGTAGTAGGTCTGGTTGTCCTGCAGCCCGATGCCGGAAAGCACATCATCGAAGATGCGGACCACCGGATCGCTGGACGGCGGCGGGGCGTCGGGGCCCCACGAGTCCTGCCCACTGAACACGATGACGTCGCCGCGGGCGATACCGCGGAAGTGATAGACGACCTTGTTCACCAAGACCCGGTCGCCGACCTGGAGCGTGTTCTCCATCGACCCGGAAGGGATCCGGTACACCTGGACGACGAACGCCTTCACCAGCAGGGTGAGGACGGCGGCGGCCACGACGATGGTCAGCAACTCGCGCCCGAAGCTTTTCTTCCTCTTCTTCTGGGTCGCCGGAGCGCTCTTACCCGGCTCCGGGGTACTAGCCGACGCGAGCGGGCCAGGATCCTGATCGTCCGTAGGCTGCTCGCCAGGCACGTCAGCTACCGGTCTGGTCGCGGCGCTCCTTGATGCGGGCTGCCTTGCCGCGCAGGTCCCTCAGGTAGTACAGCTTGGCGCGGCGCACCCGGCCGCGGGTGACCGGCTCGATCTTGTCGATCGACGGGCTGTGTACCGGGAAGGTCCGCTCCACGCCCACGCCGTAGCTGACCTTGCGGACGGTGAAGGTCTCCCTAGACCCGCTGCCCTGGCGCCGGATCACCACGCCCTGGAACACCTGGATCCGTGAGCGGTT
>JBAUAY010000069.1:0-9479 GCA_049676235.1 Streptosporangiaceae bacterium | reverse complement strand
GACCAGACTCGAGTTGCGCCAGGACCCGTCCCGCCACGAGATATGCGACGACCCGCAGGCAGCTTGGGAGAGCTCGTCCACCAGGCTCGACTCCCTGTTGCGGCGCTCGCTGTAGCGACGGCCGGCTTATGCGGTGACGACGAGCCCTGGCTGTGCCGACTGTGAGCGGTCCGGCGGGCCCGCCTGACTACTGCATATCGGTCCCTACGGAGTCGCTTGGCGCGTGGCAGCGGACCTCGCCGACCCCGACCAGCCCCAACCGGCCGGGCGGTTCGCCACCGCATGGCTCTCTGCCAAGCGAGGCCAGAACGCCGGACCGTCTTGTACCGCTTCAAAACTACTCGCATGGTATCTGACCTCCGGGTTCATGAGATCAGTTACGCTGCGTGATAGTACTCGTTGATCACGCCGCCGGGCACTTTCCGCCGCTGGACCGGGCAGGTCCAGCGGAACGTCGACGTGTCCATCCTCCGCGGGGCCGGTCTCCACCGCCGGGCACACAGGATCCGCCGTACGGTCGCCGCGCTGATGCGGTGCCCGAGCCGACATAGCTCGCCGTGGACCCTGCGGTATCTCCAGGCTGGGTTCTCGTGCGCCAGTCGCAGCACCAGGTTGCGGATGTCCGGGCTGGTGCGTGGGCGCCAGGGCCGGTTCGGGTAGGTCCAACCGCCTTCGCGGTCGAGTAGTTCCTGGATCTTGCCTATCGCGTCCCCCCGTGCCTGCCGCGCCTCGCAACTGCCGTCGTCAGGACAACGGCATCGGGCTACCGGGAAACAGGAGACGCCAGTCACGCATGCCCCGCACAGCCGCCACAACCAGGAACTCCAGCTCAGACCCGGCTTGACACGGGCCCCGCTCCTTCAGGGATGAATAGCTACCTCAAAAAACAGAACTCGTTCGTGATTTGTATCAGCAGAGGTGCACGAGCCTCTGACCAGTCGAAGCGATCCGGGGTTACGGACTACGGATAGCGCAAAAGGCGCTGCTGGTCGGCCAAGGCCCAGGCATCTGCTTCGCGGCCCAGGTGATCAGGCTGCTCTGACCCGCGGCCTGGCCGCTGGGTCACCTGCTTCCCATATCACCACGAGCACTAAGGAGAGAGTGTGTCACACATGGCTCTGACAGAGCAGGAGATCCTGGTCGGCCTCGGCGAGATCCTCGACGAGGTCGCCGGCGTACCCGCCGACCAGGTCACGCCGGAGAAGACATTCGTCGACGACCTGGACATCGATTCGCTGTCGATGGTCGAGATCGCCGTTGCCGCGCAGGACAAGTTCGGGGTGGAGATCCCTGATGACCACCTCAAGGACCTCACGACCGTCCAGAGCGTGATCGATTACGTGCTTGGGGCCACCGTAGCCGCCTGACCGGCGCGCCCGGGGACGCGACCCGCGTTATCTGAAGTCGAGCGTTATCTGAAGTTGAGGAGCACGGATACAATGGGTATAGACCAGACGCGCGTCGTCATCACCGGGCTTGGCGCAATCTCGCCGGTCGGCGCTGACGTCGCCACTACCTGGAAGTCGCTACTGACGGGGCACAGTGGCGTGGTCCAGCTGACCGACTCCTGGGCCGGGGAACTCCCCGCGCGCATCGCTGCCCGGGCAGCCGCTGACCCGGCGGCGCTGCTGGACCGGATCCAGGCCAGGCGGATGGACCGCTGTCAGCAGCTCGGGCTCGTTGCCGCCCGCGAGGCCTGGACAGACGCGGGAGCTCCCGAAATTGATCCTGGACGGCTCGGAGTGGTGGTCTCCAGCGGCATGGGCGGCGCCGCATCGATCCTGTCGGCCTACGACACGCTGCGGGAGAAGGGCTGGCAGCGGCTCTCGCCGTTCACGGTCCCGATGATGATGCCGAACGGGCCCGCGGGCTGGATCAGCGTTGAGCTCGGCGCGTGCGCCGGGGTCCACAGCACGGTGAGCGCGTGTGCGTCCGGCGCCGAGGCCATCGGCTATGGCATGGACATGATCAGGCTGGGCCGCGCCGATGTGGTGCTGGCCGGCGGCACCGACGCCGCGATCGTCCCGGTCAACATCGCCGCGTTCGCCGCGATGCGGGCTCTATCCACGCGCAACGACGAACCGCAGCGCGCCTCCCGGCCCTTCGACAAGGGCCGGGACGGCTTCGTGCTCGGCGAGGGTGCCGGGATGGTCGTGCTGGAGTCCGCCGAGCACGCCGCCCGCCGCGGCGCGAACGTGTACGCGATCGCCGCCGGGGTCGGCTACTCGGCCGACGCCCATCACATCGCGCAGCCAGACCCGCGCGGCGCCGGCATCGTGCGCGCCATCAGCCGGGCACTCGCTGACGGCGGGGTCGAGCCCGATCAGGTCGTGCATGTCAACGCGCATGCCACCTCGACCCCGGCAGGCGATGTGGTAGAGGGCCAGGCAATCGCCGCCGCACTCGGCAGCGCGGCCCGTGGCGTAGTCGTCTCGGCCACCAAGTCGATGACGGGACACCTGCTCGGCGGGGCGGGCGCGGTGGAGTCCGTCGCGGCAGTCCTTGCTCTGCGAGACCGGGTCGCGCCACCCACCATCAACCTCGAAGACCCCGACGATCAGGTCGGAATCGACATAGCGACGGAGCCGAGGGAACTGCGCGCCCACGGGAACGCGCCGATGGCCGTACTGAACAACTCGTTCGGATTCGGCGGGCACAATGTCGCGCTTGCCTTCATCGCTGCCTGAGCGGGCAGGCCCGCTGGGTAAAGGCTTGCTTTGCTTGGCCCAGCCGACAGCGTGGTCCTCGGCAATCAGGGCGTGCTGGATGTCCTGTGCAGGGTGGCGGGCCGCTTGGTCGGTCGCAGGGCCGCCGGACTGCTGCCTGGATGCGTTCGGGCAGGCGGCGGTCCGGTGACCGCCGGTGCCCGCCGCGGCGGGGCCGGCGGGATCCTGGGCCGCCCGCGTGCGGGAGATGCTGCCGCTTGCCCTGCTGACTACGGATCGGAGATGGGAGCACCCATGAGTGACAAAGCGAGGCGGGCACTGGTCACCGGAGCGTCGGCTGGCATCGGCAGAGCCTGCGCCGAGGAGCTGCATGCGGCCGGCTGGGCCGTCACTGGAGCAAGTAGGCGCGGCACGACCTCGGGTGGGTGGGCTGGCCTGGTCATGGACGTCGACGATGACGATTCGGTGCGCGCCGGCGTGGCCGGCGTACTGGCAGCCGGCGGTCGGATCGACGCGCTTGTCGCTGCCGCTGGATGGGGCCTGGCCGGTGCAGTCGAGCAGTGCTCGATCGGGGAGGCAAAGGCCCAGCTGGAGACCAACTTCTGGGGTTGCGTGCGGGTGGTGCAGCAGGTGCTGCCCGCCATGCGGGCGCAGGGCGGCGGGCGCATCGTGCTGATGAGCTCCATCGGAGGCGCAATCGGCATCCCGTTCCAGGCTTTCTACAGCGCGAGCAAGTTCGCTCTGGAGGGTCTGGGGGAAGCCCTTGCGTACGAGGTGGCGCCCCTTGGCGTGCATGTGACGCTGGTCGAGCCGGGCAACGTCAAGACGGACCTCACGGCCAGCCGCCAGATGGCGAAGGCGGCTGGTGGCGATCCGGTCTACAGCGCCGCCCTTACAAAGGCCGTCGATCTCATCGAACGCGATGAGGTGAACGGCGTGCCCGCCGCCGACGTGGCCGCCGTGGTGCGGCGAGTGCTGGAATCCCGCCGCCCGCCCCGGAGGGTATCCGTCGGCAAGCCCGGCGAGCGAGTAGGCCTACTGGCCAAGCGGCTGCTGCCGTTCCGCGCCTTCGAGGCCGCAGCGAAGAGCAGCCTGGGAGTCTGATGATCGGTCCAGCACGTGGCCTGGGCAGTGCTGGACGCTGGCCCGGATCGGCGAGCTGGTGCGCGAGCGGTTCGGCGTAGAGTACACGCTGGCCGGGCTGGACGTGCTGCTCCACCGGCACGGCCTCCTCGCCAAGACCGGGCTCGACCTCGCGCTCCCGTAACCTCCACAATTGAAGACTTTAATCGTTGTTTTTTCGCGAATGATACGGCGAACCTGTATCAAAACGAGTGGCGCGCGCTCTGCCCGGTGTACGTTCAAGACGCGAAAGGACCTCCGAGACGATGACTGCCATTGCGAGCGTCAACCCCGACTTGTTCGCGAAGATTCGCAACAGCGCACAGATGAAGACGCTTCAGCTCTCGCGCCAGGCCGAGGTTCTGCCGTTCTTCCATGAGCTTGAAGGCCCGGCCGGCCCGGTGGTGAGGATGGAAGGCGCCGAGCGCATCATGCTTGGCTCAAACAACTACCTCGGTCTCACCGAGGACCCGCGCGTCCTGGCGGGCGCGCACGACGCGCTCGACCGCTATGGCAGCGGACTCACTGGCTCCCGCCTTCTCAACGGCACGGTTCGACTGCATCGCGAGCTCGAGGAGGAGCTCGCTGCCTGGCTCGGCACCGAGGACGCGATCGTATTTACTACGGGGCACCACGCGAACCTTGGAGCGCTGAGCGCGCTCGTCTCCGCGGGGGATACGATCGTCGCAGACAGCGCCGATCACGCCTCGATCGTCGACGGTGCGCTTCTCTCGCGGGCGAAGTTGCGCCGGTTCCGCCACAACGACACCGATCGGATGCGCGCTGCGCTCGCTGGCGCCGCTTCAGACGGCGGAGGGATTCTCCTTGTCGTCGACGGACTGTTCTCCATGGAAGGGGACGTCGCTCCCCTGCCGGAGATCGCGGAGGCCGCCGAGAGGCACGGCGCGCGAGTCATGGTCGACGAGGCCCACGCGCTTGGCGTGCTCGGATCCCGCGGCGCAGGCACGTGTGAGCTCTTCGGGGTCGAGGACAGGATCGACATCAGGATGGGTACGTTCTCGAAGGCGCTCGCCTCGTGCGGCGGGTTCATCGCCGCAACGCGCGACGTGACGGACTTCTTGCGCGTCAGCGCACGCACGTTCCTGTTCACCGCTTCCGGCGTGCCCGCCGCCGCCGGGGCCGCGCTTGCGGCAGTGCGAATCTGCCGATCCGCCGAGGGTCCCGCGCTGTTCGCCCGCGTGGCCGACGCCGCGCGCTACCTGTCGGAGGGGTTGAGCGCTCTAGGGTTCGACGTCGTTCCGCCTGTGACGCTGCCCGACGGTACGCGCATCTTCACGCCGATCGTCCCGGTCCTAGCCGGCGACGACGCACGGGCGGCGCTGCTGTGGAAGGCGCTCTATGACGCCGGCGTGTACGTAAACGTGGCGCTCCCTCCCGCAGTGCCTCGCGGTCAGGCATTGCTGCGCGCCAGCGTGATGGCGACGCACGACGAGGCGACGCTCGATCGGGCGCTGAAGCGCTTTGAGCAGGTTAAGGAAGCTTTTGACGGCCCACGGCCGAACGCCTCCGCCCCTCTCCGTTGGGGTGATCCGGCTGCCATGTGGCACTTCTACCAGGAGAACCGTGACAACATGCAGCTCAGCATGACCAAGGAAGAGGTCACGGAGCTGGCTTCCTAGCCGGGCCGTCAGCCCGTCTCGCCGCCCGCCTTGTCCGAAGCCAGCCACACGATCGGCGGGCCCGTCAAGGCGGGCTCGGGGAACTCCTGCCCTTCGGGCACAACGCCGGGCGGCAGCATGCCGGTGGCGGTGGCGCCGCCGGGCAGCAGCAGGTTGACGGTGGCGCCAGTGTCGCGCGGGTCGCGGCCATGACCCGGGACAGCGCCTCGCCGCCGGTCCGGGACGGCCCGTAGGGGACGAACCCGGACCGGACCATGGTGGACTGGTTCACCGAGATGTTGACGATGCGGCCCGCGGCCCGCGGCCAGCATCCGCGGCACGCCTCCATGTTAGTTTGGTCGGCATGGCTTCCCCAGCGCACGCGATCCGGTGAACAAGGAGACCGCCCGCAGCGAGTTCGTCTTGACCGCCGCCGGTTACCCGGTCATGGTCGCGCTGCGCGGCCTGGGGGTGCGCACCTGCCACGCGATCATGGGGAAGGCCGTGCCGCTACTGTTGTCCGGGTCCCGGCCGGTTTACCCGCGGCCGATTGAGGACTTCGCCGCCGATGCCACGGCGACTTTGTGCGCGGAACGGCACCGCGCCAAGGCGGCGGCGTGCGGCTGCAGGTCGAGCTGGGCCGCTGGCTGTACGGCAACGCCGCCGTGCACCTGGCCCGGGTCAAGGTGGTCAAGCGGCAGACCCGGCCGATCCCCTACGCCTGGGTGCTCACCGACACCACCGCGTTCTTCCTCGCTGGCGGGGTCTTTGAGCACAACCGCCATCCGCTGCTCATCGCCGACCGGGCCGACGCTGATCCGGTGATGACCGCCGACCTGGTGGGGCACTTCTGTTTGGCGGACATGATCGTCCCGGGTGCGCGACTGCCCGAGGTGCACGCCGGCGACGTTGTCGCGCTGCTGGAGGCCGGTGCCTACCAGGAGATCTCCGCCTCGAACTTCAACGCGCTGCCCCGCCCGGCGACCGTGCTGGTCAACGGCCGGGACGCGGAGATCGTTAAGCGCGCCGAGACAGTGGAAGATGTGGGCCCGCGACGTCGTGCCTGCCCGGCTCCAGCGTGCCCGCGAGAGACGGCCGAGGCTGCCCAGACGGGCGGACCCCTACATGACCGGTAACCCCGTGACCTGGCTAGTCGCGGTGTGGCAAGTGCTCACCGCGGCGGGGATTGCGGTGTTCTGGACGACCTGGTTCAGGCAGCCGCACGTCGAGCCGTGGCACCCGCCCGGATATGTCGAGCACGAGCGGGTGTTCTTCTTCCCGGACAGCGCGCTGGCCAGTCTCCTGGTGGCATCGGCTGTGCTGCTCGTACTCGAGCAGTCGCCGGGCGCGTCGCTGGCGCTGATCTGCGCCGGGATGCTCGCGTTCCTCGGCATCATCGACGCCGCGTACTTCGCCCAGCACGGCATGTACGCGCGCGATCGCGGCGGGCCGGTCAACGCGTTCCTCGTCATCGCCGTGCTCGCGCTGGCCTTGGTACTGGCCATTCGTTACGCGTGAGCCCGTTCACCGTTCCCGAGGAGGCTGGCTATGCAGGCGTGGCTGCCGCCTCCCCTGGTGAACCGGGCCAGGTTCGCCGTGCTGTCCGGCACGGTCACGATGGTGCCATCGACCGCGCAGACCAGCAGGCCGCGCCACCATGTTCCCCGGCTGCCGCGCGGGATCGCGGCCGGGCCGCGCAGCAGATCGAACAGCCAGCGCAGTGGCGCGGCGCCACCCGCGGCGTGCCTGCGCCAGCGCCCCGACCGTCGGCGCCGCCACCGGAAGGCCGACCAGGCCTGCGGTGAGCCTGGCTCACACCCCGGGATATCCCAGCCCGGGAAACAGGCCCCCGGCCAGCAGCAGGTAGACCACCACCCGCGACGGCAGGTCCCGGATCCGCAGGGACTCCGTTGCTGGTCTCACCGGCTTAACAGCCGTATCCAAACCTTAACTACACGGCCTTGAGGCTAGCGCCCCGCCTCGGAGCAGGTACGCCCCTGGTCGTTGATTTTTTTGTGTATCAGCGGGGTGTGGGGGCCCTCTTACCGGTTGTCCGCTTTTGGTGTCTGGGACTGGTGTCCGGGCAGGTGATTGGCGTGGCTGGCGTTGGCCGTGCTGGGGTGGGGAGGGGTGCAGATGAGTGCCGCTGTTGAGGAGATTCTGCCGTTGCCGCCGGGGTTGGGTGATCCGTCTGGGCAGATGCGGGAGCGGGTGGCTGAGCTGCGGCGGCTGCGGGACGGGGTGCGCCGTGGCCCGGGTGGCCGGGCTGGCGAGGCGCAGAAGGCCAGGGGGAAGCTGACGGTCCGCGAGCGGCTTGACCTGTTGTTCGATGAAGGCACGTTCACAGAGGTCGAACCGTTCCGCAGGCACCGCGCGACCGGGTTCGGGCTAGAGGCGCGCAGGCCGCATACCGACGGCGTGGTGACCGGCTGGGGTCTGGTGCACGGGCGGACCGTCTTCGCCTACGCGCACGACTTCCGGATCTTCGGAGGAGCGCTCGGTGAGGCCCATGCTGAAAAAATCCACAAGATCATGGACCTGGCGGAGACCGCGGGAGCGCCGATCGTCGGGTTGTGCGACGGCGCCGGCGCGCGGATCCAGGAGGGTGTCACCGCGCTGGCCGGGTACGGCGGGATCTTCCAGCGCAATGTCCGCAGTTCGGGTGTGATCCCGCAGATCAGCGTGATGCTCGGGCCGTGCGCGGGAGGGGCCTCGTACTCGCCCGCGCTCACCGATTTCGTTTTCATGGTGCGCGACATCTCGCAGATGTTCGTCACCGGGCCGGACGTGGTCCGGGCGGTCACCGGCGAGGTCATCAGCCACGAGGAGCTGGGCGGCGCGGCCGTGCACGCCGGTGTCTCCGGGGTCGCGGCCTTCGCCTATGACGACGAGGAGAGCTGCCTGACCGAGGTCCGGTACCTGCTCACGCTGCTGCCCGCCAACAACCGGGAACTCCCCCCGCCCGCGCCAGCGGAGGACCCTGTGGACCGGCGCACCGAGGCGCTGCTTGACCTCGTACCCGCAGAGACCAGCAGGGCCTATGACATGCGCGACGTGATCAGGGAGATCGTTGACGATGGCGACGTCTTCGAAGTGCACGAGCACTGGGCGCCGAACGTCATCTGCGCGCTGGTACGGCTCGGAGGCCAGGTAACTGGGGTCGTGGCCAACCAGCCGGCCCACCTAGCCGGGGTGCTGGACATCCGGGCCTCGGAGAAAGCGGCCCGGTTCGTGCAGACCTGCGATGCCTTCAACATCCCGCTGGTGACCCTAGTGGACGTGCCCGGCTTCCTGCCCGGCGTGGACCAGGAGCACGACGGTATCATCCGGCACGGCGCCAAACTGCTCTACGCCTACTGCAACGCCACGGTCCCCCGCATACAACTGATCCTGCGCAAGGCATACGGGGGGGCGTACATCGTCATGGACTCCCGGTCCATCGGTGCGGACCTGTCACTGGCCTGGCCCACCAATGAGATCGCGGTGATGGGCGCCGAGGGTGCCGCGAACGTCATCTTCCGCCGGGAGATCAACGCTGCGGCCGACCCTGAGGCGGTCCGCGCGCTGCGCATCGCCGAGTACCAAGATGAGCTCGTGCATCCTTACTACGCCGCCGAGCGCGGTCTTGTGGACGATGTCATCGACCCAGCCGAGACCCGCTCCATGCTGATCAAGTCGCTGACCATGCTGCGCGCCAAGCACCGGCCACTGCCGTCACGCAAGCACGGGAATCAGCCTCAGTGACCGGTCTCATCAGAATCGTCCGCGGCAATCCCGACGACACCGAGCTCGCCGCGCTGATCGCCGCGCTCCTGGCCGCGCGATCGCCCAGCCGATCCGGTGCGCCCGGCGATGCGCTGCCGGCCGACCGACCCGCGAGGGCGAGCTGGTGCCATAGCGAGGCCGGATACAGGTCACCTCGCTCGTGGAGTTCGCGATGACCCCTAGGCGGCGACCGCGTGCACGATCCCGACCCGGTCCGGGCAGGACAGGGTGAGGACGAACTCGGTGCTGGCTTGGCCGCCTGCGGCGGCGGGCATCAGGCCCCCACCGCGTGCACGCCGCCGTCGAC
>JBAUAY010000068.1:0-1784 GCA_049676235.1 Streptosporangiaceae bacterium | reverse complement strand
ACCTGGTGGAGGGCCTGCTACTCGGCCGCGGCCGGGACAACGCCGACGCGAGCCGCTGGGCCGCGCACCTTGGCTACGACCCGGCCCGCGACCATAACGTCCTGGCGGTCGCGTTCGACTTGCCGCCTTCCGAGGCTCCCGACCAGGGAAATGGCGCGGCACAGCGGCAGCGGATCTGGGAGAGCATCGAGCACTTCGTCGCCACCCGGGCGCCCGAGGCGATCGTCTCGGCGCGCGAGTCCGAGGTGGTGGTGGTCACCGCGGCCCCGATGGAGGCGCGCCAGCTCGCCGCCGCGTGCCTGGCCCGGCTGTCCGAGCTGTTCCCCGCGGCCAAGGTCGTCATCGGGATCGGCGGGATCTGCCGCGACCCGCGGGACGTCGCGCGCTCCTACGCGCAAGCGCAGCGCACCACCCAGACGCTGCAGCGCCTCGGCCGGTCCGGGGCGGTCTCGGCGTTCGGCGATCTCGGCATCCTCCGGCTGCTGCTCCAGGTGCCCGACCTGGCCGAGCTGAGGTCCTTCGCCGCCGACGTGCTCGGCAAGCTCAGCATGCACGAACACGAGCACAAGTCGGAGTACCTGACCACGCTGGCCTGCTACTTCCGGGAGAACAACAGCCCGCAGCGGGCCTCGCGCATCCTGCACGTGCACCCCAACACGGTGGCCTACCGGGTCAAACGGATCGAGGAGATCACCGGGCTGCGGCTGGACAACTACACCGACCGGCTCATCGCTCAGGTCGCGCTGGAGATCCTCGACGCCCTCGGCGAGGAGCCGTGAGCCGCGCCGTACGGCTGGGCCACCAGACACTGGTCTGCGACGGCGCCATGGGCACCATGCTGCACGCGGCGGGCGCCGCGCTGGACCGGTCGCTGCCCGAGCTCAACCTGTCCGACCCGGGGCTGGTCAGCACGATCCACGAGAGCTACCTGTCCGCGGGCGCGGACATCATCCAGACCAACACGTTCGGCGCGAACCGGCTCTGGCTCGGCGACCACGGCCTCCCCGACCAGGTCGAGGAGATCAACCGGGCCGGGGTCCGGATCGCCCGCGCGGCTCAGGACCAGTGCGAGCGCGAGGTCTGGGTGGCCGGCTCGGTCTCGCCCGCGGTCACCGCGTCGCAGCGCCGCCGGATCGGCTCGGCCGAACGCACCGAGGTCATCCGCGAACAGGTCCAGGCCTTGCTGGCCGGCAAGGGCGTCGACCTGCTCATCCTGGAGACGTTCGGCTACCTCGACGAGCTGGTCGAGGCGGTCGCCGCGATCGCCGGCCTGACCGACGTGCCGGTCATCGCCCAGGCCACCTTCGCCGACGACGCGTACACCCTGGGCGGGGAGACGCCCCGGGAGGTGGCCACCGTGCTGTCCGGCCTGCCGGTGGCCATGCTCGGCACCAACTGCACCATCGGCCCGCAGCGCATGCTGACCGTGGCCGAAGACCTGGTCCGCTACGCGTCGGTGCCGGTCAGCGCCCAGCCGAACGCCGGGCAGCCGCGTCGCACCGGCCCGCGCAGCTTCGAGTTCGCCATCGACGGCGGCTACTTCGCCCGCTACATCCGGCGGTTCGCCGAAGCCGGGGTGACCCTGGTCGGCGGCTGCTGCGGCACCACTCCCACCCACATCCGGGCCGCCGTCGGCGCCGTCCGCGACGGCGGCCTGTCCCCGGTGCCCGGCCAGGCCGCCGCGCCGCGCCAGCGCTCCCGGTCCCACGAGCCCTCGACCCGGCCCGCCGCGCATGCTGACCGTGGCCGAAGACCTGGTCCGCTACGCGTCGGTGCCGGTCAGC
>JBAUAY010000067.1:0-4092 GCA_049676235.1 Streptosporangiaceae bacterium | reverse complement strand
GCGCGGACGGCCCCGCCGGGCGCCCCGACCCGCGGACGGCGGGCGCCCCGATGGTGTACACCTCGGGCACCTCGGGCCGGCCCAAGGGCGTGCGCCGCCCGCTGACCGGCGAGGACCCGGACCAGGTGCCGGGGACCGCCACCTGGTTCTTCGGGATTTTCTCACTCGCGCCCTTCGACGACCACGTGCACTTGTGCTGCTCGCCGCTCTACCACACGGCCGTGCTGAACTTCGCGACGATCTCGGTCCAGCTCGGCCACCCGGTCGTGCTGATGGACCGCTTCGAGCCCGAAGAGATGCTCGCCCTGATCGAGCGGCACCGGGTGACCCACACGCACATGGTGCCCACGCAGTTCCGCCGCCTGCTCGCGCTGCCGGAGCCGACCCGCGGCCGCTACGACGTGTCGTCGATGCGGGCCGCGATCCACAGCGCCGCGCCCTGCCCGCAGGACGTCAAGCGCCGGATGCTGGACTGGTGGGGCCCGGTAGTGATCGAGTACTACGCGGCCAGCGAGGGCGGCGGGACGGTCGTCACCGCACAGGAGTGGCTGGCCCGCCCCGGGTCCGTCGGCCGGGCGTGGCCGGGCACCGAGGTGCGGGTGCTGGACGCCGGGGGTAACGACGTGCCGGCCGGCGAGCCGGGGCTGGTGTACCTGCGGATGGGCACCTCCACCTTCGACTACCACCAGGACGAGGAGAAGACGCGCGCCTCCCGCGCCCGCGGCATGTTCACCGTCGGGGACATCGGCTACCTCGACGCGGACGGCTACCTCTACCTCTGCGACCGCAAGAGCGACATGATCATCTCGGGCGGCGTCAACATCTACCCCGCCGAGATCGAGGCCGAACTCTCCGGCCACCCAGCGGTCGACGACGTCGCCGTGTTCGGGATCCCGCACGACGACTGGGGCGAGGAGATCAAGGCCGTGGTCCAGCCAGTCCCCGGCGCCGAGCCCGGCCCGGTGCTGACCGCCGAGCTGCTGGCGTTCCTCGGCGACCGGGTGGCGAAGTTCAAGCTGCCGAAGACCGTCGACTACGTCGCGGAACTGCCGCGCGACCCCAACGGCAAGCTCTACAAGCGGCGCCTGCGCGATCCGTACTGGGAAGGCCGCGACCGGGCCATCTAAGCCGGCCTGCGGCGATCCGGCCGCGGACGGGGAAGAGCGCTGCGCCTGGGACGCGAACAGGCTCAATCCGAGCGTTCTGGAAAGGTGCCGGGCCGCCAGCTGTCCCCTGACGCTGTTCCCCGCCTGGTCAAGGAGCGGAGAGAACGTCCCCAGGCCGCCCTTGCCCGGCGACACGGCCACGATCCCGCCTGCGATCCCGCTCTTCCCGGGCACCCCGACGTCAAAAAGCCAGTCGCCCGAGGTCTGGTACATCCCGGCGGTCGCCATGACGGCAAGCACATGCTGGCAGACGGCCGGGGTGACGACTCGCAGCCCGGTCACGGGATTGACCCCCCCGTCGGCCAGGGTGGCGCTCATGATCGCGAGGTCCTCCGCGCTGGTGGCCAGGCAGCTCTGCCTGGTGTACAGGTCGACTGCTTCGGCCGGATCCCAGTAGAGCCGGCCTCGGCTCGCCAGGAAATCCGCGATGGCACGATTCCGGTGGTTGGTCGCCGAGGCGGAGGCGTAGACCTCGTCGCTCAGCACCAGGTCACGGCCGGCGAAAGCAGCCAATCCCTCCCTGATGAACAGCCATTTCGCTGCGCTGCTGTCCCCCGGTACCAGGCTCACGGCCGCGATGGCCCCCGCGTTCACCATCGGATTGGATCTGCCGTCGGCGCTGTATTCGACTGCGGCCAGCGAGTTGAACGGAAGCCCGGTCGCATTCACGCCGAGTTTCTGCCTGACCTCTTCGGCCCCGAGCATCTCGCAGACCAGAGCGAAGACGAACGGCTTGGCCACGCTCATGATCGTGAACTCATGCGCGGTGTCCCCGGCCCGGTAGATGCTGCCGCTGATGCCAGCTACGCAGATGCCGAAAAGGCTCCCAGGCACCCGGGCCAGCGCCGGGTAGGTTTGCGAGTTTCCCCCGCTGGTCTCCGAGCGATACATCCGGTATGCCTCGTCCACGGCGCGCTGGACCTGCCGGGGCGACGGCAGGTGACCGGTCGATACGTACCGGCCCCTGCTTTGCGCGTCTCCGCGCCGGGGACCGTCCTGCCGGGTACCACCCATGATCACCACGATAAACGGCACGCACCTTCGCCCGGCCGGCTAGCAATCGCGGAACTCCGCTAGCCGTCCCGGAACTCCGCTAGCCGTCCCGGAACTGGGGCCGGCGCTTCTCGGCGAAGGCGCGCGGCCCTTCCTTGGCGTCCTCGCTGCCGAACACGGCCATGCCCGCCTTGGCCTCAAGAGCGAACGCCTCGTTCTCCGGCAGGCCCTCGGTCTCGCGGATGACCCGCAGGATCGCGCGCACCGCGACCGGCCCGTTGGCCGCGATCATGTCCGCGATCTCCAGCGCCTTGCCGAGCGCCTGGCCGTCCGGCACGACGTGCCCGATGAGCCCGATCGAGAGCGCCTCGGCCGCGGTGATGTGCCGCCCGGTGAGCAGCAGGTCAGCGGCCACCGTGTACGGGATCTGCCGGGGCAGCCGGACCGCGGACCCGCCCAGCGGGAACAGCCCCCAGCGTGCCTCGGAAATCCCGAACCGCGCGCTCTCCCCGGCCACCCTGATGTCACACGCCTGCAGGATCTCGGTGCCGCCCGCGATCGCCGGGCCCTCCACCGCGGCGATCAGCGGCTTGGTCAGGCGGCGCCCCTTGAGCAGCGGTTCGATCACGGAAAGATCCATGTCCCCGGCCCGGAACCGGTCGCCGGGGTGTGCGCTGGTCATCGCCTTCAGATCCGCGCCCGCGCAGAACGCGCCGCCCGACCCGGTCAGCACGCAGACCCGGACGCCGGGATCGCTGTCGGTGGCGTCCCAGGCCTGGCGCATCAGGGCCATCATGGGCGCGGTCAGCGCGTTTCGTGCGGCCGGCCGGTTCATCGTGACGATCAGTACGTGCCCCCGGCGCTCGATGAGCGCGTGCGGCGGCTCGTCGTCGGGCAGGTCACCGGTATCGCGCACGCTGGTCGCGGTCATGGGCGGTGATTTTCCCCCTTATTGAGCGGACCGAGTCAAGCGGGCCGAAAGGCTTGCCCAAAACAGTAACACGTTCTACTTTCGTCCCATGGCCTTGAACTTCGCCGACCTCTTCGAGCATGCCGTGGACGCCTTCGGAGAACGTACCGCGGTAGCCTGCGGCGACCGTCAGGTCACGTACCGCGAGCTCGAGGAGCGGGCCAACCGGCTGGCTCATCACCTGGCCGGCCTCGGAGTCGGGCCCGGTGACCACGTCGGGCTCTACGCCCGTAACTCCGTCGAGGCGATCGAGACGCTGATCGCCTCGTGCAAGCTCCGCGCCGCCGCCGTCAACATCAACTACCGCTATGTCGAGAACGAGTTGCAGTACATGTTCGCCGATTCGGACCTGACCGCGCTCGTGTACGACCGCCGGCTCGCGCCGGTCGTCGCCGCGGCCGCCTCGGCCGCACCCGGGCTGGTCGGCTACGTGCAGATCGACGACGGCAGCCCCCCAGAGCAGCCCACCGCCCAGGGCACCGCTAAAACGGCCGGGCCAGTCACGGGGTACGACGCCGCCCTGGCCGGCGCCTCGCCGGAACGCGACTTCCCGGCGCGCAGCGGCGACGACGTGTACATCATCTACACCGGCGGGACAACGGGCTACCCGAAGGGCGTGATGTGGCGTCACGAGGACATCTGGCGCACCCTGGCCGGCGGCATCGACTTCGTCACCGGTGAACCGGCGCCAGACGAGTGGGCGCAGTCCCGCAAGGGCCTCGAGGGCGGTGAGTTCGTCAAGCTCTGCGCGGCGCCGCTCATCCACGGCAACGCGCAGGTGGCCGCGCTGGCGGGCCTGTTCTCCGGCGAGACCATCGTGCTGCTGCCCGCCTTCGACGCCCGCGAGATCTGGCGCGCGGTCGAGCGGCACCAGGTCAACGTGCTGGTCATCATCGGCGACGCGATGGCCAGGCCGCTGGTCGAGGCCTACCTGGCCGGGTCTTACGACATCTGTAGTTTGGT
>JBAUAY010000066.1:0-1983 GCA_049676235.1 Streptosporangiaceae bacterium | reverse complement strand
CCGGCACTCATCGTCCGTCACCCAGCTCGATCGGCACGCCGACCAGGGACCCGTACTCGGTCCACGAGCCGTCGTAGTTCTTGACGTTGGGCTGGTCGAGCAGTTCGTGCAGGACGAACCAGGTGTGTGCCGACCGCTCGCCGATCCGGCAGTAGGCGATGGTGTCGCGGCCGAAGTCCAGGCCAGCCTCGCTCTCGTACAGCGAGCGAAGCTCGTCGTCGGAGCGGAACGTGCCGTCCTCGTTCGCGGCCTTGGACCAGGGCACGTTGCGGGCGGTCGGGATGTGCCCGCCCCGCTGCGCCTGCTCCTGCGGGAGGTGCGCCGGCGCCAGCAGCCTGCCCGAGAACTCGTCGGGCGAGCGGACGTCGACCAGGTTGCGCTTGCCGCTGGCGGCAATCACCTCGTCGCGCAGCGCCCGCAGCGAGGCGTCCTGCTCCTTGGCCGTGTAGCTGGTCCGGGGGCGCTCGGGCACGTCGGTGCTCAGCTCGCGCGAGTCGAGCTCCCACCTCTTCCGGCCGCCGTCGAGCAGCAGGACCTTGTCGTGCCCGTACACCCTGAAGTACCAGTAGGCGTAGGCCGCGAACCAGTTGTTGTTGCCGCCGTAGAGCAGCACCGTGTCGTCGTTCGAGATGCCCCGCTCGGATAGCAGCGCTTCGAAACCTGTCTTGTCCACGAAGTCACGACGGACCGGATCCTGCAGGTCCTTCTTCCAGTCGAGCTTGATCGCGGTCGGGATATGCCCCTTGTCGTAGGCGCTGGTGTCCTCGTCTACCTCGACGATGACCACACCAGGGTCACCGATATGGGCCTCCGCCCAGTCGGCGTCCACGAGGACGTCGGATCGGCTCATGGTGGATATTCCTCCTTCTCCGGTCACGCCCTACGCGGACGGCCGGACCCTTAGATTGCGCTGGATGAACAGATACACCTGGCAGCCCAGGCAGAGATCGAAGGCCGCGTTGAGGAACGCCGCGGCCAGCGCGAGCGCGGTGAAGACCAGGCCCGCCGTCGCGGCACCCGCGGCCAGGCAGACGACCCCAACGCCGGCGATGACCATGCCCACCGCCTGCGCGAACCGGGGCGGGGCCTCGGCTTCGGTGTGGGCGGGCGGGCCGAGCCGCGGCCTGATGAGGCGGCGGTAGAGCAGGCCGTAAGGCGCGTACCGCAGCCCGGCCAGCGCGCCCACCGCGAACACCGCGACCTGCGCGGCGAGCAGCCAGGCGCTCCCGGTGACCAGCACCACCGCCAGCACGACCGTGGTGATCACCGCGCCGAACCGAGGACCACGCGGATCGATTTCCATTGCTAAAAAACTCCCTGCCACTGAGCGGGGCCACTGAGCGGCCTTCCTCCCCGGTAAAGTCACCGCCCTGAGCTCACCGAAGGTCGCAGACGCCGGAGTCAGCCGAACACGGCGCCGGGAAATCCGGGCGTCAGGGCAGTACGGCCGCCGGACAGATGGCGGTAGCAACGTGACAGAAATCGACAGCACGCCGCTTGGTCAGCGTTTTCGCTGTCCCGGAGATCACGCACCCGATGCTATGCGGGCTCAGTCGGGCTGTCACTCCCAAGGCCGGAGTCATCGTCGTGATGGCCGACCGACCTGGTCGAACACGGGCAGGCGGCACGATCACTCGCCGCCCGCGGGCGTCGTGACGCCGGGCGCAGGCGGCTCGATCACGCTGCCCAGCGCGGCGATCACGTCGGCCTTGCGGGGCAGGCCCGCGGCCCGCTTGACGATGGCGCCGTCCGGGTCAAGCACGAGCACCGTGGGGGTGCTGTTGATCCGCAGTTGCCGGACCAGGTCGAGCCGAGCGGCCGCGTCGACCTCGACATGAGTCACGCCGTCCACCATGCCCGCCACCTGGCCCAGGATCTGCCGCGTAGGACGGCACGGGGCGCAGAAGGCGGTCGAGAACTGGACCAGCGTCGCCCGCTGGCCGAGCGGGCCTCCGAGGTCGGCCTCGGTCAGCACGTCCGGCC
>JBAUAY010000065.1:0-3255 GCA_049676235.1 Streptosporangiaceae bacterium | reverse complement strand
AGCAGGAGCGGCGGCGCGGTTCCGTGTTTGTCTGCAGTTTCGGGTGCTATGACGCCCGAAACTGCAGAAGGATCGTCCTGTGCCCTGGGCGTTAGGGCTACTAGGTCACCGGGACGATGGTGGCTTCGGCCAGGCGGCCGGAATCGATCTGAAGCACGCCGAGGGTGCCGTGCGGCTGCCGCCTGCGGTCCGTCGGCGATCCTGGATTGAAGATCCGCAGCCCGGGCGCGGATTCATCCAGCGGGATATGGGAGTGCCCGAACACCACAAGGTCTGCCGCCGGGAACCTGCGGCGCATCCGCACCAGCCGCCCGGCGGCGGCCCCGCTGTCGTGCACCATCGCGATGCTGAGCCCGTCCAGGTCGAGTTCCGCGGTCTCGGCGGCTCCCCAAGCGGCCACGTCCGCCCGGTCGTTGTTCCCGAGCACGGCCACCACCGGCGCGTACTGGGTGAGTTCGGTCAGGACCGAGGCGGTGCAAACGTCACCGGCGTGCAGGATCAGGTCGGCGCCGCGCAACTGAGCGGCCACCCGGGGCGGACAGGCCCGCCACCGCCGCGGCGCATGAGTGTCAGCCAGGACCACGACCCGCACGGCACCATTCTTCCCTCTCGCACCGCGGGTGCCTCCGGCGGCCGGCCGCACGCCGCGCGTCGGCCGGCTCGATGTTCCATCGTGCCGGTCAGGACCGGCTGGATGTTCCATCGTGCCGGGGAGCGGGCTGATCGACCAGGCGCGGGTCGACGTCGTGGATGGTCGGCATGACCGAGGTGAGCTCCCCGCTGGCCTGCGCGGCGGCCTTTCGCTGTCTGTCCGCGGCTGCCGCCTGGACCGTGGCGGCGGTGAGCCGCCGGTTGGCCTCACGACGCCGACGCGTCCGCTTTACCACCTTGACTGTCCGGTCGGCGGCGAACAGCAGGCAGCCGAACAGGACAACCACGACCGCGATCAGCACTCGCACAGGCATCTTCCGTTTCGTCGTTTCGACGGGCCAGCAGGGCCCCAGTAAAGCGGGTGCCTAAAGGATTTTCCAAACGGGCTTATGCCCCGGACTCGGGCGGGCCGAGCTTAGTCACGCAGCTCAGTCCTTCAGCAGGCCGAGCAGCCAGCTGGGGCCGAGGACCGTCGCGCCGGCCGCCATGGACCTGTCGCGCAGTTCGCGATCGGCGGTCACGACCACGCGCCGCCCGGGCAGTTCGCGCACCACGGCCACGATCGCGTCGTCCCCCGAGCCGCGCGCGTGCACCACGCGTACCTGCCCGGGCTGGACCGGATCCGCCGAGCTGGGCTCAGTCGCCGGAGCTGGGGCCGCCTGAACTGGGGGCGCCGGATCTGAGGCCGCCGGATCTGAGGCCGCCTGAACTGGGGCTGCCGGAGCTGGGGCCGCTTGAACTGGGGGTGCCGGAATGGGGGCGACCGGAATGGGAGCGGCCTTGGCGGCGCCCTCGAGCACGAGGACGAAGGCAGGCGGCCCGGCCTTGTCATCCGGCCCGGCCTTGTCATCGGGCGGGATCGCGCGGCCACTGGCGGCCAGCCGGACTATCTCGGCGTGCAGCCGGGCCGCGGCGCCGGCCCGGTCCCGCCACCAGCCGTCGGGGCGCGAGCCCATCACGTTGGCGACATCTACCACGATTGTCACCAGATGCCCGCCGATCCTGATCTCCTCCGCACCGTAAGCTGACCGCATGGCAGACGTGCAACTTGCCCGGCAACTCACCGAACAGGTCTCCAGGCTACGGCAGCGCCAGACGGCCCCGCTGATCCTCGAGCTCGACCTGACCGACGGGATCGGCGAGGGGCCGGCTACGGATCCGCTGTCCGCGATCATGTCCCGGCGCAAGCTGAGACTGCCCGACGTCATCGAGGGCTTGCGGCGAGCACGCCAGGACGACCGGGTCCGCGCGCTGGTGGTCAAGGTGGGCGGCGGCCGGATCGGGCTGGCCCGGATGCAGGAGATCCGTGCGGCGGTCGCCGCGTTCCGCGAGTCGGGCAAGCTCACCGTGGCCTGGTCCGAGACCTTCGGCGAGTTCACCCACGGCAACGTGCCGTACTACCTGGCCACCGCGTTTGACCGGATTTACCTGCAGCCTTCCGGCTCGGTCGGGCTGACCGGGGTGGCGGTCGAGCAGTTGTTCCTGCACGACGCGCTGGCCAAGATCGGCGTCGCGTTCCAGAGCGCGAAACGGTACGAGTACAAGTCGGCCGCCGACAACCTGACCGAACGCGGCTTCACCGGTCCGGCCCGCGAGGCCAACGAGCGGCTGGCCGTCTCGATCGCCGAGCAGCTCACCACGGCCATCGCCGAGCGCCGGGGCAAGACCGAAGAAGACGCTCGCGCGCTGCTCGACCGCGGGCCCTTCCTGGCCGAAGACGCCCTGGCCGAGGGCCTGGTCGACGTGCTCGGCTACCGGGACGAGGTCTACGCCGACGTGCGCAAGGAGGCGGGCTCGGGCGCGATCTTGCAGTACGTCACCCGCTACCAGCGGGCGCACACGCTGGTCCAGCGGGCCCGGAAGCTGCCCAACCCGCGCGAGCGCTTCGTCGCGGTCATCTACGCGTCCGGGCCGATCAGGCAGGGGCGCAGCAACCGGAGCCCGGTAGGCGGCAGCGCCATGGGCTCGGACACGGTGGCGGCCGCGCTGCGGTCGGCGACCTCGGACGAGCGGGTCCGCGCCGTGCTGCTGCGGGTCAACAGCCCGGGCGGGTCCGCCGTCGCGTCCGACACAATCTGGCGTGAGGTGGTCAGGACCCGCGCGGCGGGCAAGCCGGTCGTGGTGTCGATGGGCGACGTGGCGGCCTCCGGCGGGTACTACATCTCGATGGCCGCCGACATCATCGTGGCGCAGCCGGGCACGCTGACCGGGTCGATCGGCGTGATCCTGGGCAAGCCCGTGCTGGAGGAGGCGCTCGGTCGGGCTGGCATCACGACCGATTCGGTGTCGGTGGGCCGGGGGGCGACCATGTTCGCGCCCACGCATCCGTTCAGCGAGGATGAGTGGCAGCGGATCAACATCTGGCTCGACGCGATCTACCGCGACTTCACCGAGAAGGCGGCCTCGGGCCGCCGGATGACGGTGGAACGGATGCACGAGCTCGCCCGGGGACGGGTCTGGACCGGCGCAGACGCCGCGCAGAACGGCCTGGTCGACGAGCTCGGGGGGATGTCGGCCGCGGCCGAGATCGCCCGCCGCCGAGCCGGGCTGCCCGCCGATGCGCCGCTGCGCGTCTACCCCCGGCTGACCACGCTCGAGCAACTG
>JBAUAY010000064.1:0-2419 GCA_049676235.1 Streptosporangiaceae bacterium | reverse complement strand
GTCGCGGAAGTCGATAACCAGCTCGTCATCGTCGGCCAGGGCGGTGCACAGCACGTCGAGCCAGCGCCCGTTGGGCAGCTTGCAGTTGAGCATGGCGTCCGGCTCGGGCAGCGGGAACGGCGGCGGCCTGCCGATCACGTCCGGCCCGGCCATGCCGGTGATCCGGTGCGCGGCCGGGTTCCACTGCCGCACCAGGCCCGCCTCGTCCAGCACGGCGATGCCGTCCGCGCTGCCGTCGATGACCGCCCGCTCGTGGGCCCGCTGCCGGACGACCTCTTCGAACGCCATCGCGTTGGTGAGCGCCACCCCGGCGTGCCCGGCCAGCAGCTCGAGCAGCTCCAGCTCGACGTGGCTCAGCTTGCGCCTGCTGTACAGGGCGTACAGCGCGCCGTAAGGCTTGCCCGCCACGTGGGACAGGCCGAGCGCGATGGTGTGCAGGCCGGGCAGCGCGGACCAGATCAGGTCGTCGAAGCCGCCCGATTCCCCGGTGGCCATCATGACCGTCTTGCCCGAACCCATGAGCTCGCCGACCAGGCTGGCGGACAGCGTCGCGGTCCGGCCGCGCAGCCGGGCGGGCAGGCCGGCCGTGCTGACCAGCCGCAGCGTGTCCTCTTCGATGATCACGAAGCCGCCGGCGTCGGCGCTGGTCAGCTCCCGCAGGCTGGCCGCGATGCGGTCGAGGACCGATTCCAGGTCGCGCTGGGCGTTCATGTCGGCGACCACGTCGCCGAGCCGGCGCACGACCCGGGCGCGCTCGGCCATGTAGTGCCGGGCCAGGTCGTCTTCGCCGCTCTGATGGCAGACGTTGACCCAGCCGGTCACCTCGCCCGCGCCGTCGGTCAGCGCGCTGGTGTCGATCCGCAGGTCGACGACCGTGCTGTCCTTGCGGATCCGGCGGGTGGCGAAGGAGATCTGGCCGCCGCCGCGGACCCGTTCCAGGACCGCGTTGTGCTCGGCCTTCAGCTCCTCGGGGATGATCTGCGGCTCCAGGCCGACGACCTCAGCCGCGGACCAGCCGAACATCCGCTCGGCGGCCGGGTTCCACAGCATCACGTTGCGGTCGGTGCCGAACGCGACGATCGCGTCGGCCGCGCACTCGATCACGGCCCGCGCCATCGCGTCGGTGTTGGCTCTGTTCTCCAGCTTCCTCGCGGGCGCTTCGCTTTGTCGCGCCGGAGGCGCGCCAGAAGATGGAGCGGAAGGCACCGCTGGCTCCGCGGTCACCTGAACATCGTGCCACGCAAGAGAGATCAAGATACGAAGAGTACGCCAGGGTTGAGCAGCCCGGCCGGGTCGAACGCGGACTTAACCGCCCGCATCGCCGCGATCTCGGCCGCGGACCGGGACAGGTGCAGCACGGCCGCCTTGGCCCGGC
This sequence comes from Streptosporangiaceae bacterium, assembly GCA_049676235.1. GTDB lineage: Bacteria > Actinomycetota > Actinomycetes > Streptosporangiales > Streptosporangiaceae > Palsa-504. The sequence continues at coordinate 1,044 of JBAUAY010000064.1, read as the reverse complement.
CGATGCCGTGCTCGGCCGAGATCGTCCCGCCGTGCTCGGCGGCCAGCCGCAGCACCGCGTCGTCCACGCCGTCGTCGTCCGGGGCCGGGCCGAGCACGTTCACGTGCAGATTGCCCGCGCCGATGTGCCCGAACACGATCGCGCGCGCGTCCGCCTTGGCGATCACCTCGTCCAGCTCGGCCCGGAACGCGGCCAGCCCGGCCAGCGGCAGCGCCACGTCGAGCTTGTGCGGGATGCCCGCCGCGCTGATCGACTCGGTGTGCCGTTCCCGGTACGCCCACAGGCGCGCCCGGGCCGGCGCATCCATGGCCACCGCGGCGTCCTGGAGCGGGGCGAGCACCACGATCCGTTCGGCATCATCCTCTGACGCAGCCGCGTCCACAAGCAGGTAACCGGGATGCTCGCGGCCCAGCGGGGCGGGCAGCCCGGCGTGCGCGCGCACCAGGGCCAGGCCCGGTGCCTCGAAGTACTCGGCGGCCCGGACGCGCGGCAGCAGCGACCTGATCTCGGCCTGCAGCGCGGCCGCGGCCTCGATGCCGGGCACCCCGGCCAGCACGGTCAAGGTCGGTGGCTCGGCGGGCCACAGCCGGAGCCGGGCCGCGGTGATGACCCCGAGGGTGCCCTCGCTGCCCGCCAGCAGCTGGGTCAGGTCGTAGCCGGTGTTGTCGGCCTGGATGCCGCCGAGCCTGCTGATCACGCTGCCGTCGGGCAGCACCGCTTCCAGCCCGAGCAGCTGAGCCCGGGTCGGGCCGTACCTGATGGTCTGGATGCCGCCCGCGTTGGTGGCGATCGTGCCGCCCACCGTGGCGGAGTCCCGGGCGGCCAGGTCCACGCCGTACTCAAGTCCGGCCCGGGAGGCGTGCGCCCGCAGTTCCGCGATCGTCACCCCCGCGCCGGCGGTGACCTGGCCGGACAGGGTGTCCACCGGGTCGAGCCGGCGCAGCCGGCGGGCGGACAGGACCACGGCGCCGCCGGTTACCGGCACGCCCCCGCCGACCAGCCCGGTGTTCCCGCCCTGCGGCACGACCGGGGCGCCGTGCCGGG
>JBAUAY010000063.1:0-1621 GCA_049676235.1 Streptosporangiaceae bacterium | reverse complement strand
CTCACTTTTCCCGAGATCGACTATAGGTCGGCGTCGGCCCACAATCGCCCGGCCGCTCAGTCAACTCTCAGCTGGCAACTCTCAGCTGGCAGCTCTCAGCTGGCAGCTCTCGGGTGGCAGCTCTCAGCTTGCTCCGGTCAGGCGCAGCACCGTGGGCGGCTGGCGGTCGATCAGGGACACCGCGTGCGGCACCGCCACCGGCACGAAGTCCGGCGCGCAGTCGGTCAGCACCCGCAGCGCCGTGCGGGCCAGGTGATGCGCCATCTCGGTGAGCGCGCCCTGCTCGTCGCCCGCGATCAGCGCCTCCAGGATCGCCGCGTGTTCGACGTCGCCGGCCGCCTGCCAGCTGTTGGGCTCGGACAGCTGGTAGATGCGGATGTAGCGGGTGGTCCGGTCGGCGAACGCCCGCAGCTGCCGCTGCATGGTCTCGCCCGCCGCCGCGGTGCAGACCCGGTGGTATTCGGTGTGCGCGGTGAACCACGCGTCGAAGTCGCCGTTCTTGGCCGCCCGCCGCATCGTGGTCAGCAGCCGCTTGGCCTCGGCGCGCGCCTTCGCGCCGAAATGGCCGATCGTCATCGACAGGGCGAGCGTCTCCAGCAGGATCCGGCTCGCGTAGATGTCGTCGAGTTCGGCCGGATCCAGCCCCGCGACCCGGGTCCGCTGGTTCGGCTCGATCTCGACCAGGCCCTCTTCCTGCAGCATCCGCAGCACTTCCCGCAGCGGCGTGCGGCTGATCCCGAGCTGAGCGGCCAGGCTCACCTGCGACAGCTTGGTACCCGGCGGCAAGGTCCCGTCGAGGATGCACTCCCGCAGGTACGCATGGACGTGCGGAATGGCCTGCCGGGCCTCGGGCAGGTCCACCCGGTGAATGTCCGGCACCTGCACAACACGAGGCATGGCCACCATTCTCCCTTCACCCCAACTGCATACAGTTTACTCCATCTTCCGACTCGAACATGTCACCTAATTATGATTGTCTGAAAGAAGTCTGTATGATAGTATGTTCCCATCGCTTCCTCTTTCATTTCTTCCGAACGGAGCGTGGTGCATGCCCCAGGCCACCTTCCCCGATCCCGGGCCCGACGACGCAGAGCCCGACGGCTTCCCGCTGGACCAGGACGGCCCGGGCCCGGAGCAGGGCCTGTACATCACCCTCCCCGCTGAGCAGCTGACCCTGTCCGGCTTCAACCAGGGTGGCGCCTCGGACACGATGGCTCCCGGCGCGCTGCTGGCCACCGTGGTGGACACCGTGACCGGCGAGGACCGCTCCGGCCTGGCGGGCTGCTCGGATGACCAGCTGATGGGCATCATCTCCGCCGCCCGCCGCCTGGAATCGCGCGCCGCCTGGACCCTGATGGCCGCCATCGGGGAGTTCGCCCGCCGCGCCGGCACCAGCCCGCACGGCCAGTTCGCCGCCGACGAGCTGGCCTTCGAGCTGCACATGACCCAGCAGTCCGCCGCCGGGCAGATGGAGTTCGCCACCGACGTCGCCAAGCGGCTCCCGGCCACGTTCGCCGCGCTGGCCGCCGGGCAGATCCATCCCATTCACCTGCGGATCGTCGAAGACGAGACCCGGATCTTGTCCGACGCCGACGCCGCCCGGGCCGACGCGTTCCTGGCC
>JBAUAY010000062.1:0-1913 GCA_049676235.1 Streptosporangiaceae bacterium | reverse complement strand
CGGCGTCGGCCCCGGGAGCTGTCCGGCGGCCAGGCCCAGCGGGTGGCCATCGCGCGCGCCATCGCACTTAACCCGGCGCTGATCATCTGCGACGAGGCGGTGTCCTCCCTGGACGTGCTCATCCAGGCCCAGGTGCTCAACCTGTTCGAGCGGCTGCGCACCGAGCTCGGCCTGTCCTACCTGTTCATCGCCCACGACCTGGCCCTGGTCAAGCAGGTCAGCGACCGGGTGGCGGTCATGTACCTGGGCAAGCTGTGCGAGGCCGGGCCTGGAGAGAGCGTCTACCGGGAGCCGCTGCACCCCTACACCCGGGCCCTGCTCGACTCGGTGCCCAGCACCGACCAGCACAGTACCGACAACACAACGAAGCGCGCCCCGACCACGATCAGCGGCGAGCCGCCGTCGCCGATCGACCCGCCCAGCGGCTGCCGGTTCCGCACCCGCTGCCCCCGGGCCGCCGAAGTGTGCGCGGCTGAGGAGCCGCCGATGCGCGAGCTGGCCACGGGACACACCGTGGCCTGCCACTTCCCGCTGGTAGAAGCCGCACGCACCACGGTCCGTTCGGACGAAAAAATCGAGGGAACCCCGCGATGAGGATCCGTGTCCTGCTCGAGCCGCACCACGGCGCCACCTACGGCCAGATCCTCGCGCTGGCCCGGGCCACCGAGGAGGCCGGCTTCGACGCCTTCTTCCGGTCCGACCATTACCTCGGCATCGACCCCGACGACACCGGCTACCGGCCGACCGATTCGTGGACCACGCTGGCCGGCCTGGCCGTGCAGACCGAGCGGCTGCGGCTCGGCACGCTGATGACCGCCTCGACCTACCGCCAGCCGGGGCCGCTGGCCGTCGCGGTGGCCACCGTGGACGCGATGAGCGGCGGGCGGGCCGAGCTCGGCATCGGCGCGGCCTGGTTCGAGCGCGAGCACCGGTTCTTCGGCATCCCGTTTCCGCCGCTGGGCGAGCGGTTCGACCGGCTGGGCGAGCAGCTGGACATCATCACCGGGCTGTGGGCCACCCCGCCGGGGGAGCGGTTCAGCTATAAGGGTCAGCACTACCAGCTCGAGGAGTGCGCCAGCATCCCCCGCCCCATGCAGCAAAGGCCGCCGATCATCATCGGCGGTGCCGGGCCCCGGCGCACCCCGGCCCTGGCGGCCCGGTTCGCCGACGAGTTCAACAGCGGGATGGCCGACGGGTTGGCCGAGCGGTTCGCCAACTTCCGCCGCGTCTGCGAGCAGTCCGGGCGCGATCCGGCGCAGGTCCGGCTGTCCACCACGCTGCCGGTGTGCTGCGGCCAGACCCGCGCCGAGGCCGCCCGCCGCGCCGAGGCGCTCGGCGAGCACGGGCTGCGGATGCTGCGCATGGGCGTCACCGGCGATCCCGCCGACGTGACCGCGCGGCTGACCGAGCTGGCCCAGGCCGGCGCGGACACCGTCTACTTCCACCTCTACGACGTCGCCGACCTCGATCACGTCCGGCTGCTCGGCCGCGAGGTGCTGCCCCAGCTGACCTAAGCGCGGCGCAAGCAATGAAGGTCCGCGACTGGCCGGGTGGTCGACGCGGCGCCGGAGCCCGCGCATATCTCGGTATGGGTCAAACCGGGCTAGCTGTGTGCCCCCACAAATAATGGACTGCTGACTTTGTGCCGCGGACTTCACCCGTGCCGATCCGCTTGTGTGCCTGCACAACGGGCTCGGAACCAAGCTTGTGGCGGCTGTCGTTGATTTCCGGCGCGGTAGCTTCGACCATAGTCAATGTGGCCGTTAAAAGGGTCATCGCAATTCCCCCTTTTCGCGGCTGTTATGCCAATACCGGCGAATCCGAATAGGCCGCGCATGACCGCTGCGTCACCAGTTCCTGTCCATCCGCGCCTGGGCGCCCGCGTGGCCTACCGGCTGCAGCGGGTCCTGCGG
>JBAUAY010000061.1:0-15160 GCA_049676235.1 Streptosporangiaceae bacterium | reverse complement strand
TGATCGTCAGGGAGCTGCTCGACCGGCACGGGCGGCTGTACGCCGAGGACGCAGGCATCCGGCTCGCTGACCGCCCAGGTCCCCTCTACCAGCTGCTCGTGCTGGCCACGCTGCTGAGCGCGCCGATCCCGGCCGACACCGCGGTCGCCGCCGCCCGGGAGCTGTTCGCGGCAGGTTACCGGAACCCGAAGGCGATGAGCGAGGCCAGCTGGCAAGACCGGGTGAACGCGCTCGCCCGCGGCCACTACCGGCGATATGACGAACGCACCGCGACCACGCTCGGCGACAGCGCCGACCTGCTGTCCAGCAAATGGCATGGCGACCTGCGCAAGCTGCGGGATGAATCTGGCGGCGACACGCGCGGCATCGCGTCCCGGCTCACCGAGTTCCCCGGGCTGGGATCCGTCGGGGCCAGCATCTTCCTGCGTGAGGTCCAGGACATCTGGCCAGCCGTGGCTCCCTTTGTGGATGCCAAGGTGACCAGCGGAGCGCACCGGGTCAGGCTGCCCGGCGACCGCGAGTCGCTGGCCGGGCTGCTGGCCGGCAGCGGCCAGCCCGCCCGGCTCGCCGCCGCGCTGGTGCGCGTGTCGCTGAGCCAGCGGGCCGCCAGCGAGGTTACCGCGTCGGTGCCCGACTGATCCCTCACGCCCGTTACACTACTGAGACCTGCCGTATGCGGCCTGATATGTCGCTCGCCCGTCTCGTTTGCTCTGAGTAAGCACGGGTAAGCGATGGTTCCGCAGCCGCGATCCCTACGGCGCGGGAGCCGTGGTGAGGATGTGAGAGTTAGATGAGCTTGCCCGCTTGTCAGCAGCGCGTACTAGCCCGTATGGAGGGTGCCCTACGGGCCAGCGAACCTCGACTGACGTCCATGTACGTGATCTTCTCGCGGCTGAACGCAGATGAGCCTATCGGGACGGAACAGCTCGCGCGGAAGCGGCTGCGGTGGTTCCAGCCGGGGACGGTCATGTACGCGATCGTGCTGATTCCGGTCATGTTCGCCGCGGTCGCCATCGGCGCGCTGCTCGGCGGTGGCGCGCGTAGCACGACCACCTGCGAAGCCAGCTACTCGGTGGGCGGCGTCTCACCGCTGTATGGACGGCCCTCGTGCCCGGTGTCAGGCAAGCCGAAGACGGGGGTGCGGAAGACGATATCGACCACGGTGCGCCTGGCCTGCACCGTCGCGGTGCCGCCCTCCCGATTCACCACCCTGACCCGCAATGATCAGGCGTTTCTCCCGGCTGCGCGGGTAAGGGCGACGGCAGTCGGCCCGGCCCAAATACCCGGAACGTGCTGAACGTGAGCCAGGGACGGAGGATCTGTTGCCGATCGAGCAGCTCGGGCATGAGGCGGCGGAGCTACTGAGCCTCACCAACGGCGGGGAGGCCAGGTCGCTGAACAAGCTCGCCGAACTCGCCGCCTGGCAGGTGCCCTCGTGCTCCGGGGCGCACGCCGCCGTCTGGCGCGATGGCGAGGTGGTCAGCGCCGCGGCCACGCATCCCGACCTGGCCGAGCTCGCGGACATGCAGTTGCGGACCGGCTGCGGCCCGCTGGTGGAGGCCGCGGATGGCGGTGTCGCCGTCAGCTGCCCGGAGACGCTCCAGGAGGCCCGCTGGCCCGAATTCGCCGAGGCGGCGCTGCGCCGTGGCGTCCGCTGCTCGGTTCACCTGGTGCGGGAACTGCCGAGCGGCGCCCTGGTGCTTTCGCTGTTCGGCGTGCGTCCCGGCGTCCTCGACGCCGAATCCAATCCGATGGCCGACCTGCTGGCCGCATTCGGCGGCGCGATGCTCACCAACGCGACCGCCTATAACCAGGCCCAGCGCACGGCCAGCCAGCTCAAGGACGCCGTGGTGGCGCGGTCGGTCGTCGATCAGGCCAAGGGGATCTTGATGCACGCGCTGGGCTGCGACGCCGACGAGGCGCTGCGGCGCCTGCGCCAGGAATCCCAGCGGCGCCACGTCAAGGTCACCGAGGTAGCCACCGAGGTCGCGGCCGCCTACAGCGGCGAGGAGCCGAAGACCAGCAGGCCAGGTCAGTAACAGGCCGAGGGGAACTAGCGGGCACCCGGCGGGAGCGTCACCCTGGCGACCAGGATGGTCAGGTCGTCACGCAGGTCGTCCTGGGCGAAGCGGGCGACCAGGTCCTGGACCATCCGGGTGGTCTGGGCCGCGGTCCGGCCGGCCGCGCCGGCCAGTTCGTCGGCCAGCCGGTCTTCGAAGTACTGCATGTCAGGGCTACGCGCGTCCGTGACCCCGTCGGAGTAGAAGAAGAGCAAGTCGCCCGGGCCGAGCTCGAGGGTCTCCCGCTCTGGCTCGGCGTCCGGGAACAGGCCAAGCGGGAGGCCGCCGCCGCTCAGCACGTCGACCCGGCCGTCCGGGCGTACCACCGCCGGGCCCGGGTGACCGGAGCTCGCCAGCTCCACCCGCACGCGGTCGCCGTCCCACCGTAGGTAGGCGAGTTTGGCGGTGACGAAGCGGTCCTCGTAGCCGCCGGCCAGGATGACCTCGTTCGCCTTGGCCAGGACGTCGACGGGGTCCGGGTTCCAGTGCGCGATGACCCGGATAGCATGCCGGGCGGCCGCGGTCATCGCGGCGGCCTCCTGCCCCTTGCCGCACACGTCCCCGACGGTGATGGCCCAGCCGCCCTGGACCGGGAAGACGTCATAGAAGTCACCGCTGACCTCGAGACCCTCGCTGGCCGGCACATAGGCCGCGGACAGGTCGAGCCCGGGCACCTCAGGCAGGGTGGTCGGCAGCAGGCTGCCCTGCAGCGCCTCGGCCACGGCCGAACGGTGCCGGAACATCCGGTCGACCCGGATCGCGACGCCGAGATGCTCGCCGAGCTCTTCGGCTAGGGCCAGGTCGGCGACGGTAAAGCGGCCCTCCGCCGCCTGCCGGGCCAGAGTCAGCACGCCGTAACTGGTGACGCCGTCCGAGATCGGCACGCTCAGTAGCGACGTCACGCCGAGCAGCATCAGCAGCGGCGTCCCGTCGGGGTCAGCGTCGAGAAGCCCGGCGTCGCCCGTATGCGCGAGGACCACGGACCGGCCCGCGGAATGGACCTGGGCGGCCACCGAGTCGGGCTGCGGGTCGACAGCGCGCACCTTCCTGGCCAGTTCATCCGGTCCTTTACCGTGCGGGCCGATCACGAACTGACGCCGGAGCTGGCCCGACCGCTCGATGTCGACGATGATCCAGCTCGCGATGTCACCTGCCAGCAGCCGGGCGCACCGCTGCAACGTAACCGCCTCGCTGAACGTGCTGTTGTCGAGCAGCAGCCTGGTCACCGCGGTGATCATGTCCATCCGGCGGGTCATGGACTGGATGTCTCCGCGGCGGGACGACTCACCCAGACCCTCCCGCGGCAGGGGGGATGCCATCTCCCCGGACCCCGCTGGCCCTCCAGCCGTGACCACAAGAAGCTGGACGCCGTCCTGGAGCGCGATGACGCTCGTCATCAGGGTCACGGCGACCGGCCCGGCCGGACCTAGCAGGGTGCAATCCGCCTGCCTCGCCGCCCCCGTCCGGGCGGCGGCGGCGAGCTGACTCTGCACCGCGGCGCGCGAAGCGAGATCGACGAACGCCGTCAGCGGCTTGCCGGTGGCGTAGCCAGGCGGAGCGCCGATCAGGTCGCCGGCCCTGCCGTTCGCCCGCCGTATTGTGCCGTCGGGCTCGAGCAGGAACAAAGGCGCGGGCGCGTGCTGGAACACGGCTCGCAGCAGGCTCCGCTCCGCGCTGAGCGAGGCAGGCAGCGCCCCGCCCGCCGTCCGGTCGGGCTCCCCGGCCTGGACCAGCTTGGTCAGCGCCTCGACAGCGGCGTCGAGTTCGGCGAACGCGGCGTCGAGCAGCGCCCGCGGATCGGCGCCGGGCATCGCTGCCGCCTGACGGAGCCCGTCGCGTCGCCCGGCCAGGTCGGCGAGGTCAGCATAGGAGCCATTCGGCCAGGTGTCTTGCGACATTTCTCCAGACCATCGTCCCTGAGGAAACGCCCGCCGCCGTGGCGGTACGTGATAGGGCAGCGCAGCGTCTTGCAGGTCTTCGGGAAGAGCATGGCGCCCTGACCCAGTTCGATCCTACCGGCGGCAATGTCGCACTGACGCGCAAAGATCCGCCGGGGCGGATCGCCCCGGCGGATCGGTGCTCAATTGGCTAACGGCGGTCTACCAGCGGCGCCACGCCGGCCGGCGACGGGTGCGGCCGCGGTACCGGCCGTAGCCGTGCGTGGTGAACGCGCTGACGATCAGCGCCGCGGCCAGTACCGCGACGATGAACGTGATCACAGTGTGCCCGGCGCCGAGCAGGGCGGCGGTCAGTATCCCGCCAACGATGGCGGCCACGATCCCGATGAGGATCGTCAGGATGATCCCGATGTGCTGGCGACCCGGTATGACCAGCCGGGCCACCGCGCCGACCACGAGTCCGATGAGGATCCACCAGATGATGACCGAGAGCGTGATTGTCATGACCTCTCCTATGTGGCTTACTACGGTTGGGTTCGCTTCGTGAGCTTGACGGGATGAGGTCCCCCCGACCGCGCCTTCTGCTGACCGCCAGCGCTCGCGGCGTCGGCGTCAATCTTCGTAGACGTTCTCGATGACCTCCTGCTCGGAAACGGGGTGGACCTCGGCGGGGAGGTCCTGGGTCCTCGAGCTGGCGTCGATGTGGCTGGCCGCCTCAGGGCTGCCTGGCGCGCCCGGTGCGGGCAGGCCCGCCTGGACACGCGTGTTGGCCGGGTTCCGGTTGACGTAGGCCGGGTAGGTGACTTCATCCACCCGGGCCCCCGGCCGCCAGTGGATCTGGCGCGTGAGCACCCGCCGGCCGACCCAGCCGTAGCCCCGGCGCGGGATCGCGATCCCGACGATGCCGATGATGATGAGCACCCAGCCGGCGGTGTGCAGGTTGAAGACCGATGTATTCGTCGTCACGGCGAAGGCCAGGATCGCGCCGACGGCGATCAGTGCTAGTCCCACTCCGGTTTTCATGGTGGTCCTTCCGCTGTCCGGGCGCTGTTTCTCAGGCCGTGGCAGCTGATTGGGGGGTGTCACCGGTCTCGGCCGGATCGAGCAGGCGGCTCTTCAGGTGGCTCAGGGCCCGGGCGAGAAGCCTGGACACGTGCATCTGCGAGATACCGAGCCGTTCGCCGATCTCGGTCTGGGTGAGGTTGCCGTAGAAGCGCATGACCAGGATGCGCTGCTCGCGCTCGGGCAGTTCCTCCCAGTGCGCGCTAACGGCTTCCATGTCGATGGTGTGGGCGACACCGGGGTCATCGTCGCCGAGCATGTCCGCGAGCAGGGCAGGGTCGTCCCGGTCGGACAGCGGGGCGTCGAGAGAGTACGTGCTGAACACGAGGTCCGCCTGGCGGGCCTCCTGCATGTCGTCCTGGCTGACCCCGAGCCGCTCAGCCAGTTCGGTTTCACCTGGCGCCCGGCCAAGTTGCTGGGTGAGTTCCTCGGTGGCCTTGCGCAGCTCGAGCAGCAGTTCCTGAGCGGACCGGCGGACGTGGATCTGCCAGCGCTTGTCCCGGAAGTGGCGCTTGATCTCGCCGCTGACGCAGGGCTGCGCGTAGGCGGAGAGGCTGTCGCCGAGCTCAGGGTCGTAGTTGTTTATTGCCTTGAGCAGGCCGACGTATCCGACCTGCATGAGATCTTCTGTGGGTTCGGGGCTGCCTCGGTACTGCCGGACGCAGGAGCGGACCAGCTTCTGGTAGCGCTCCACGATGATCTCGCAGGCGGCGGCGCGCAACTCGTTATCCCTTGGCAGTGCGCGGACCTTGGCGAGCAGAGCGTTATCGGACAACTCTTTAAGTTCCGCACGCGACCCTGCCTGGATGATGGCGTCAGGGGTGGCGGTGCGGGCCGTGAAGTCTGCGGCGGTAGTCTGCGCCGCTGACTGCCGGAGGGTTCCGCTAGTCAAGGTGGCCTCCTCAGAACCCTGGGAATTACGGACGAGTAGGGTGTGCCCGGCCCTCGGCGAATAAACGTAAGGTGATGTGATGCTCGTCACATGACGGCATGCGTGGCGGGCCGGGGCCGCGTTCGGTTAAGGCGTTCCGCGCCCGGCCTCAGCCGCCGCGCCTCAACCGTGGCGGTAACGCTCCGTATCGGCAGCGCGGAGCGTCAGGCCGTGGCCTGGGCGGTCCAGGTCGGGGCTCATCGCGCCACCCGCCGGGTCGAGCGCTCCATCGAAGAACAGCCGCTCGATCCGCTGGTGGTCGTGGAAGTACTCGACGTGCCGCAGGTTGGGTACCGCCACCCCGACGTGAGCGTGCAGGTTGGGTGCGCAGTGCCCGGAGACCTGCAAATGGTTTGCCGCCGCCAGCGAAGCGCCGCGCACGAATTCGGTGATGCCGCCGCACCGGGTCACGTCGAGCTGCAGGCAGTCGACGGCTTCAGCCTCGATCAGCCGCGCCGAGTCGGCCAGCGACCAGCTGTACTCGCCGGCCGTCACATCGGGCCGCACCTGTCGTCGGACCGTGGCCAGGCCCGCCAGATCCTGCGACGAGACCGGCTCCTCGAACCAGCTGACGCCGATCGCGGACAGCTCGTCCGCGACGCGGACCGCCTGGCCGACCGTGTAGCCGCCGTTCGCGTCCACGTAGAGTTCGGTGTCCGGGCCGATCACCTCGCGGGCGAGCCAGGCGCGCTCGATGTCCCGGCGCTGGTTCCCGCCCCACGCCTCGCCGATCTTGATCTTGACCCGGGGGATGCGCTCCTTGTCAACCCACTCGCTGAGCTGCTGCGTAGTGCGCGTGTTGTCATAGCTGGTGAAGCCGCCGCTGCCGTACACGGGCACGTCCCGGCGGGCCGGGCCGAGCAGGCCGGCCAGCGACTGGCCAAGCAGCCGGGCCTTGAGGTCCCACAGAGCGATGTCGACCGCAGAGATGGCCGTCGCGGCGACGCCGGGGCGGCCGATATTGCGCACTTGCCTGGCCATTGCCTCGGCCGTGCCCGCGGTGTCGAGGGCGCTCCGCCCGGCGACCACATCGGCGAGCATCTCGGTGATTACGGTCTGGGCCGCGGCCGAGGCGTAGCTCCAGCCGAGCCCCTGCTCGCCGCCGGCCCGTACGGTCACCAGGACCATCGTCGTCTTATCCCAAGCCAGCGTGCCATCGGCCTCGGGCGTGTCGGTCGGTATGACGTAGACGGCGGTCTCGATCGCCGTCACTGCTGGTCCGTTCACTGGCGTGCCTCCCCAGGGGTAAAGACAGCCGACTACCTCTCGCGTCACGCCTCAAACCGCCGGGTGATTTCCTGCCGTTCGAGGTGTAGGCGGGTGGCCGGGGGGAAGTGGCCGTGAGGCCTACAGACTTGTCACCGGCTCAGACCCTGTGAGGACACGCGATGACCGCGACTGGGAGCGCCGCTGGGAGCGCCGCGAACTGGCGATCGGCAGGTGCCTGCCTGTCCGCAGACCCCGATCTTTTCTTCCCTATCTCATCGGCAGGCCCGGGGGAACTGCAGATCGCCCAGGCCAGGATGATCTGCGCCGGGTGCCGGGTGCGGCAGGAGTGCCTGGAGTTCGCGCTCGCCCACGATCAGGTTTACGGCATATGGGGAGGAACCACCCCTGAGGACCGGCAGCGGAGCCGGCGCCGCAAGCGGCGTGCGGCCGCCGCGGCGGCGAAACGGGCGGTTGCGGCCTAGCCGCAGGACTTCCGTATGACTCAGACCGTGGCCATCACCGGTGCGTCAGCCAGCGCTCCATGCAGGCCAGCAGCTCATCAGTGTCGACCGGCTTGGTGACGTAGTCGCTGGCGCCCGCCGCGATGCTCTTTTCCTTGTCGCCGGGCATGGCCCGGGCGGTCACCGCGATGATCGGCAGGCTCGCGAAGGTGGGCATCTGCCGGATCTTGGTCATCGTCGCGTAGCCGTCCAGCCCCGGCATCATCACGTCCATCAGGATGAGGTCGGTGTCTTCGGCGCTGAGTAGGGCTTCGATCCCTTTCCGCCCGTTGGCGGCCTGCGTCACCGTCATGCCGTGCAGCTCGAGCGTGCTCGTGATCGCGAACACGTTGCGCGGGTCGTCGTCGATCACGAGGATCCTCCGCCCGCGCAGCGCGTCATGCTCCTCGGCCTGCAACGGCGAGCGCGTCCGGGTATCGGTGGCCGACTCACTGATCAGCGCGGGGACGTGATCGGGCTGAGCGGCCGACAGGTGCAAGGTGATACGCTCACGGAGCTCGTCGAGCGAGGGCAGCAGCTCGAGCGTCTGCGAACCGAAGCGCAGCCTGGCCAGCCGGGCCTGAGCGCTGTCGAGCTTGTCCCTGGTGTGGGCCAGCACCGGAACCTCGCGCAGGCTGGGCTCTTCGTGGAGCCGCTCGAGGAAGGCGAAGGCCGAAGCGTCCTCCAGGCCGAGGTCCAGGACGACGCATTGATGCGGCGCGGCGCTCAGGGTTTCAATGCCCTGCTCAGGGCTGGTCGCCGTAGCCACCTGGACGGGTGCGTGGATGCCGGAAAGATCGGAGACCGCGCTGTGGGCCAGCAAGGTCAGCAGGCCGCCCCGCGCGCCCTCGAGTACCAGCAGGCGCCGGCCGCCCAGGGTGTCGTCGTCCGGCACCGCGGGCTGCAGCTGCAGGGCCTCGGTCGCATCGGCGTGCCCGTCGCCGTTCAACGCGATATCCAGGCCGCCGCTGATGTCGGCCAGGTCGGCGGCTAGGCCGGCGGGCAGCTCGCAGGGTAGGTACAGCGTGAACGTGCTGCCCCGGCCGAGTTCGCTCTCCGCGGCGATCTCGCCGCCGAGCAGGGAACCCACCTCGCGGGCGATGGACAGCCCGAGTCCGGTGCCGCCGTACCGGCGGCTGAGCGTGCCGTCGCCCTGCTGGAAGGCGCCGAAGATCGTGCTGAGGTTCTCCGGCGCGATGCCGATACCGGTGTCGGCGACCGAGAAGGCCAGCATGTCGCCTCCGCCAGGCGTGCGCCGGGAGGCTTGGCCGACGCGGAGCATGACGTGGCCTTGCTCGGTGAACTTGACCGCGTTCGCCAGCAGGTTGCCGAGCACCTGGCGCAGTCGCTGCCGGTCGGTGTGCAGCTCGGTCGGCGCTTCGGGGTCTGCCTCGACGGCGAACTCCAGTCCCCTTTCCGCGGTGAGCGGCTGGAACGTGGCCTGGACATCCTCCAGCAGCGCGCTGAGCGGGAAGCGCTCCGCGTGGATGTCCATCCGCCCCGCCTCGACCTTGGACAGGTCGAGGATGTCGTTGATGAGCTGCAGCAGATCTGACCCGGCCGAGTGGATGACGTTGGCGTACTCGACCTGCTTGGCGGTCAGGTTCCGTCCCGGGTTCTGTGCCAGCAGCCGGGCCAGGATCAGCAGGCTGTTCAGCGGCGTGCGCAGCTCGTGGGACATGTTCGCCAGGAACTGCGACTTGTACTTCGAGGCCAGCGCCAGTTGCCGCGCGCGCTCCTCGATTTCCTGCCTGGCCTGTTCGATCTCGGCGTTCTTGGTCTCGATGTCGCGGTTTTGGGTGGCCAGCAGCGCCGCCTTGTCCTCGAGCTCGGCGTTGGACCGCTGCAGCTCCACCTGCTGGTCCTGCAGCTCCTCCGATCGCACCTGGAGCTCAGAGGTGAGCCGCTGCGACTCCTCGAGCAGCGCGTCGGTCCGCGCATTGGCGATGATCGTGTTGAAGTTGACTCCGAGGGTCTCGGTCAGCTGCTCCAGGAAGTCGGTCTGTACCGGGGTGAACGGGGTGAACGAGGCGAGCTCGATCACGCCGAGCACCTGGTCTTCAAACAAGATCGGCAGCACGGCCAGGTTCGCGGGCGGCGCCTCGCCGAGGCCGGACGATATCTTGACGTAACCCTCGGGCAGGTCGGCGACCACGATCGATCGCTTGCTCCGGGCCGCCTGACCGATGAGGGACTGACCCAGCCGGTACTGGATCGGCGCCGCCTGGTCGGCCCGCAACCCGTAGCCGGCGATGAGGCGCAGCTGGGTGTCACCGTTAACCGGCTCGGACAAGAAGAAGGTGCCGTGCTGCGCGCCCACCAGCGGGGCGAGCTCGTCCACCATCAGCTCGGCCACAACGGCCAGGTCCCGGTGGCCCTGCATCATGCCCGCGATCCTGGCCAGGTTGGTCTTCAGCCAGTCCTGCTGCTGGTTGGCGCGGATGGTCTCGCGAAGCGACTGGACCATCGCGTTGATGTTGTCCTTGAGCTCGGCGACCTCGCCCTGTGCCTCTACCGAGATGGACCTGGTCAGGTCGCCCGAGGCGACCGCGCTGGTCACCTCGGCGATCGCGCGGACCTGCCTGGTCAGGTTTCCGGCCAGCTCGTTCACGTTCTCGGTCAGCCGCTTCCACGTGCCGGACACGCCCTCGACCTCAGCCTGGCCGCCCAGGCGGCCCTCGCTGCCGACTTCGCGGGCGACGCGGGTGACTTCGGCGGCGAAGGAGGACAGCTGGTCGACCATGGTATTGATGGTGGTCTTGAGCTCGAGGATCTCGCCGCGCGCGTCCACGTCGATCTTCTTGGACAGGTCGCCCTGGGCCACGGCGGTGGTGACCTGGGCGATGTTGCGGACCTGGCCGGTCAGGTTGTTCGCCATGGAGTTGACGTTGTCGGTCAGGTCCTTCCAGGTGCCCGCCACGCCCTTGACGTCGGCCTGGCCGCCCAGCCGGCCCTCGGTGCCGACCTCGCGGGCCACCCTGGTCACCTCGTCGGCGAACGCGGACAGCGTCCCGACCATCCGGTTGATCGTCTGGGTTAGCGCTGCGACCTCGCCCTTGGCTTCCACCGTGATCTGCTGGCTCAGGTCACCGCGTTCCACCGCCGTGGCGACCTGGGCGATCGAGCGCACCTGGGCGGTCAGGTTGGACGCCATCACGTTGACGTTGTCGGTCAGGTCCTTCCACGTGCCCGACACGCCGCGGACGACGGCCTGGCCGCCGAGGTTACCCAGGGTGCCGACCTCGCGGGCCACCCTGGTCACCTCGTCGGCGAACGCCGAGAGCTGGTCGACCATCGTGTTGATGGTCTCCTTCAATTCCATGATCTCGCCGCGGGCGTCGACCCGGATCTTCTGGCTCAGGTCCCCCTTCGCCACCGCCGTGGTCACCTCGGCGATGGAGCGGACCTGGTCGGTCAGGTTGGCCGCCATGACGTTGACGGACTCGGTCAGGTCCTTCCAGGTGCCGGAGACGCCCTTGACGTCGGCCTGGCCGCCGAGCAGGCCTTCCGTGCCGACCTCGCGGGCCACCCTGGTCACCTCGTCGGCGAACGACGACAGCTGGTCGACCATGGTGTTCAGGGTGGACTTCAGCTCGAGGATCTCACCGCGCGCGTCCACGTCGATCTTCTGGCTCAGGTCGCCCCTAGCCACCGCGGTCGCTACCTGGGCGATGTTGCGCACCTGCCCGGTGAGGTTGCCTGCCATGGCGTTGACCGACTCGGTCAGGTCCTTCCAGGTGCCCGACACCCCGGGGACATAGGCTTGGCCGCCGAGTTTGCCTTCGGTGCCGACCTCGCGCGCCACCCTGGTCACCTCTGAGGTGAACAGGTCGAGCTGGTCGGCCATCCCGTTGAACTCCGAGGCGATCTCGTCCATTAGCGGGTCGCCGGTCTTGGCCAGGCGGGTACTGAAGTCGCCGCCCCGCACTGCGGTGAGGCCGGCCAGCAGCTGCTCAAGTCCCGACCTGTCAAGCCGCGGACCGGACTGGACCATATCAGTCACCAAGCGCTCCCATCAGAGGTGCTGGCGCGCCACGAGGCGCGTCAGGCGCCGTCGTGCGATCTCTACCGATGGTAGACCGGATGTAACTATCATGGGCGGCACAAGCTTCTGCAGCAGTGCCAGGCTCGAAAAGGCCCGCCCACTGTGCGGGGAGAACTGTGCCGGGAGACGGGTGCCCAGGGAGGCGGGCGATGGCTGCGGACGGCGATGATGACATGCTGCGGCTGGTCGCGGTCATCGACCATCAGCGGCGTGAGCTTGATCGTGTCCTCGGCGCGGCGGCCGAACAGTCCGTGGTCGCGATGGCCAGGGGCGTCCTGATGGAGCGGCTCGGGCTGTCCTCGGCGGATGCCGCGAGCCAGCTGGCCGGGCTTGCCGCGGCGACCGGGGTATCCCTCGCCGAGATGGCGGCGGCCGTCCTGTCGCCGGATGTGTCGGTCGGCCCGGACCTGACCAGCGATGTTCATGCGCCAGGCGCCAAAGCCGCAGGGGCGGTAGCCGCCGGGAAACATGGCAGTTCCGGGTTCGGCTCGCCCTGGGCCGAGGCTGCCGCCGAGCTGGCCGCCGACGGTGCCGAGCTGGCCAGCACCGTGGCCGGGCAGGTGCCCGTGGGCGCGGCCTCGGTGGTGCTCTGGCTGCTCGAGGCGGACGGCGGGCTCGCACTGCTCGGTGCGGCCGGCTTGTCTAGCGGCGAGGCCGGCCGCTGGCGGCATATCCCGCCGCAACTGGACTGCCCGCCGCAGCGGGTCGCCCGGGGCGCCGCTGACCTATGGTGGAGCGCGGGTCGTCCGGAAACGGACAGTGCCCCGGTCACCGGCACGCCGGGCGGCGCCCGGGTTGTCCTGGCGCTCCGCGAGCGGAACGGGGAGCTGATCGGCGTCATGGAGGCCAGTTGGCCTGAGCCGGTCGCGGCCTTCACGACCGAGATCCGCCAGCGTCTGTCCTCCCTGGCCGCAGGCTGCGCGCGGGTGGTCCGCACGCGCCTGGCGCACGGGGACCTAGCCGCGGCACAACCGAAGCCGGCCGTCTACACGCTGCTCGACGGCCTGGCCGACTCGGTATTCGTGGTCCAGGCGATCAGGGATGACGCCGGGCAGGTGACCGACTTCAGCATCGAGCACGTCAGCCCGGGCTTCCACGACCCCGCGGGCCGGACCGACCTGACCAGGCTGACCCTGCTCGAGGCCTACCCGGCGAGCGTGTCCGGCCAGGGGCTGTTCGCCCGGGCCAGGCAGGTCCTCGCGGACGGCGTAACGCAGCATGTCCCGGGGCCGCTGAGTGCGTCCCTGGCCAGCGGGCTCCCGGTCAACGACAGCGGAGCCGGCGCCGGCCAGGCGGCGCTGGCCGACTTCCGTGCGGTCCGGTTCTTCGATGGGGTGATCTTCACCTGGCATCGCGAGGGTCTAGACGGTCGGCTGGCCGCGCTCCTTGATCATGCGCAGCGGCTCGGCCGTCTCGGTGGCTGGGAGGAGAACCTTGTCACCGGTACCGTGCGCTGGACCGATTCAGCCTTCGAGCTGTTCGGGCTGGCGTCGCATCCAGGGGCGGGGATACCGCTGGCGGACCTGCACAGCTACGTGATGGCAGCCGACAAGCCGGTGGTGAAGCGTTTCCGCCATAACCTGCTCGAGCAGCGGGAGACCCTGGCGGCGACCTTTCGGGTCGTCCACCCTGATGACCGGAGCATCAGGCAGATCCGTGTCTTTGCCGAGCCGGTGCCGGACGCGGTCGGCCGGGTGGTCGCGCTGCGCGGAGCCTTCCAGGACGTCTCGGCGCACTACCACACGCAGGTCGCGCTCGCCGCCACGCGGGACCAGCTCGCCGACAGCGAGCAGCGTGTCGCCGAGGAGCACCTCCTCGCGCTGCGGTTGCAGCAGGCCATCATGCCGCCCGATGAAGAGCCGGTGGAGGCGGCCGGGATCGACGTCGCCGTGCGCTACCGGCCAGTCGGCGAGGGTCACCTGGTAGGTGGCGACTGGTACGACGCGCTGCTGCTGCCGAGTCAGGACGTGCTCTTGGTCGTCGGCGATGTCGCGGGGCACGGCATCGACGCGGTGACCGGGATGGTGGCGGCCCGCAACTCGCTCCGTGGCCTGGCCATCACGGGCGCGGGCCCGGCCGAGCTGATCCGCATGCTCAACGGGGTGATGTGCGATCTCACCTCGGGCGTGGTGGGGACCGTCGTGTGCGGGCTCTACAACCCCGATACGCACGTGCTGCGCTGGGCCCGCGCCGGGCACCTGCCGCCGGTCCTGGTACGCGGTGGAACCGCCGCTGAGCTTCCGCTGCCAGGCGGAGTGCTGCTCGGCATGGACCCGGACGCCACCTACGAGGAGGCCACCCTGTCGCTGGGTCCCGGCGACACCTTGCTGCTGTTCACCGACGGGCTTATCGAGCAGCGCGGCGAGTCGATCGTGGATGTGCTCAAGGAGTTCGTCGCGACGCTTGGCATGCCCCACGGCCAGGAGCTGACCGCTGCCGCGCAGGCCGACCAGATACTCGCGAACGCCGTCTCCGACACCGAAGATGACGCCTGCCTGGTGGCGGTCCGTATCCGCTGACCCCCCTGCAGGTTTGATGTCGCCGCGCGCAGCAAGTTAAAAGCCTATGAGCGGCAACAGAACTAGCCCGAGCGGAGCCAGCAGGAACGGAGTCAGCAGGAACGGTGCCGGCCGGAAAGGGCCCGGCCCTGATGTGGTGGTGTTCGGCCAGATCGCCCGTGATCTGGTCCTGGTTGTCGACACGATGCCAGGCGCCAGTCAGTCAGCCGGCGTGTACCAGCGCCGGGAACTGCTCGGCGGCAAGGGGGCCAACCAGGCCGTGGCCCTGGCCCAGCTCGGCATGCGGCCCGCGCTAGCGGGCGTGGTCGGCGAGGACCAGATCGGCCAGCGCCTGTTGACCCAGGCACAGCACGACCGAGTGGACGTGTCGGCGGTGATACGTCGTCCGGGTACCCGTACCGCGCTCGTGGTGGACATCGTCGACGGGAGCGGGCAGTGGCGTTACCTGGAGGACATCCCGGCCGGGATGCTGCTCGCCGAAGGCGACGTCCAGGCCTACAAGCACCTGCTGCTGCCCGGCCGATGGGTGAGCGTTCAGCTGCAGCAGCCGTCCGCCGCGGTGCTGGCCGTCGTCACCAGCGCGCAGCAGGCCGGGTGCCAGGTGGTCCTGGACGGCGCGCCTGCCGAGGAACACCGGACCCGGCTGCTGGCCATGGCCCACGTGCTCCGCGCCGACGCCCGGGAGACCGAGCTTCTCGCCGACTTCCCCGTCTCGACCGTAGCCGAGGCCGAGAAGGTCGCGACCGACCTGCTCAGCCAGGGACCCGCGCTGGTTGCGCTGGCCATCGGCGGCGTCGGCAACCTGATCGCCTGGCCCGAGGGCCAGGTCCTCCTGCCGCTAGCCGACATCCCGGTGGTCGACACCACCGGGGCCGGCGACGCGTTCATGGCCGGCCTGATCACGGCCCTCGCGCAGGACGGCGGCCCGCAGCGGGC
>JBAUAY010000060.1:0-6516 GCA_049676235.1 Streptosporangiaceae bacterium | reverse complement strand
CTGTTCCGGGCCAAGCTGCTCGCGGGCGAGATGCCGCACGAGATCGAAGAGGTGTTCAGCGAGTGCGGCACGCCGCTGTTCCCGAGGTCCGCCGCGGACCTGGACATGCACTGCAGCTGCCCGGACTGGGGCGTGCCGTGCAAGCACCTGGCCGCGGTCTGCTACGTGCTGGCCGAAGAGTTCGACCGTGACCCGTTCGCCATGCTGGCCTGGCGCGGCAAGGGCCGGGACGAGCTGCTCACCGCGCTGCGCCAGATCCAGGGCGCGGCACCCGGCTCGGCCGGGTCCGGCCAGGCCGGCGCCGACCCGACTCCTCCGGCCGCTTTGGACGTGCCGCACCGTCCGCTGGCCGAGTGCCTGGACGGGTTCTGGTCGCCCGGGCTGAGCCCGGCCCGGCTGCGGGCGCTGGCCGCGGCGTCCGGCTCCACGGCGCCGGACTTGCTGCTGCGCATGTTCCCCCCGCCGCCCGTGCAGGTCAGGGGGAAGGACCTAGCCGACGTGCTGGCCCCCGCGTACCAGCGGCTCGCCGCGGACGATCCAGGGGCCGGCGAACCCGGCTAGCCCGGCCCGGCTACCCGAGCCGTCTAGCTGGGCCCGCCACCGGACGGGGCCCAGACGCGGAGCATGGCCTCCGGCAGGCCCCACCAGCCCAGCGGGGTCAGCCGCTCGTCCTCATCGATCGCGCCGAGCACCTGCCACAGCGAGGTGACCGGCAGGAACAGGCCCTCCATCGTGAGGTCGTCGAATTCGTCGTCGCCGGAGAGGAAGAAGTCCGCGGGCTCGTCGTCTTCGTCTTCGTCTTCGCCGGGCGGGCCGTCGTCTCCGCCGGGCAGCCCGTCGTCGTCTTCGGCGTCTTCGGGATCGTAGTCCCGCACGTACGCGGCCAGGTCGGCGGCCGACGCGGACGTGCCCGGCCCGCCCTCGACCAGCGCGGTGATCGCCGCCAGCCAGTCGAAATGGTCGATGGCGCAGATGGCGGCTAGTTCGCTTTCCGGCTCGTCCGGTTCGCCGTCGTCCTGGCCTGGCCTATCCCAGTCGTCTGGTCCCTGCGGGGACGCCACGCCGGCGGCCAGCCTGAGCCACAGCTCGGTGTCGTCGGCGGGAAGGTCTTTCGCGCGCATCCCGCTGCACTCCATGAGCAGGCGGCCGGGCCCGCCGGGCCTGGCGATCTCGGCGCGCAGCCGGGCGCTGGTCCGGCGCAGGTCCCGTTCTGGCCGCGGGCGGTCAGCCACCCCGTCGAGCAGGGCCTGGATGGCGGCCAGCGCCTCGGCGTCGGCGGCGTCCCACTCGGCCAGGAACTCCTCGTCTTTCTCGTCGAGCAGCACGTCCATCGGGACCCGGCCGTCGGGCAATGCCGAAGTCATCCACCGCTCTTGCACCTCGATGTGGGCCCGGCAGGCGGCCGGGTCGGCCGCGGCTAGCAGATCGGGATCGATCTCGCCCGCGGCGAGCCGCTCCTCCAGGTGACTGACCAGCCTGGTGTGCATCTCCGCGGCGAGCGGGCTGCGCTCGGGCTGCTCATCCCACACGTGCAGGCCGATGATGCCGTTCGGCTCGGTCCCGGTGGCTTCCAGCCACGTCCTGACGTCCCCGACCGTGGCGTCGCCGTCGGCGATCTTGTGCAGGATGGCTTCCGCCGACGACCAGAACACCGCGGACAGCGGATTTCCGGCCGCTAGCATTCCCCGCCTGATACCGGGCAACGATTCGAGGGCCTCCACAGGCGGCACGGTGAGCAGAGCAAGTGCCACATCACGCCTGGTCAGCCCGCTTAGCGGTCGGCCCGCCAGGTCGGCCACGCGATCAGCTTCAACGTTCACGCCTCGCAGCGTACGCCTGTTCGCCCGAAGCCGCCGCCCCGCGACCGTCCGTTCACAGCAGCTCCCGGCCGCCGAGGTAGGGCCGCAGCACGTCAGGTACCCGGACCTGCGCCTCGCTCGTCTGGAAGTTCTCCACCAGCGCGACGAGAATGCGCGGCGTGGCGACCGCGGTGTTGTTCAGCGTGTAGGCGAACCGCAGCGTGCCGTCCGCGTCGCGGTAGCGGATGTTGGCCCGCCTGGCCTGCCAGTCGTGCAGCGACGAGCAGCTGTGCGTCTCGCGGTAGGCACCCAGGGACGGCATCCAGGTGTTGATGTCGTTCATCCGGTACTTGCCGGCGCCCATGTCGCCGGTGGCGCACTCCACCACCTCATACGCCAGGCCGAACCCCTGCAGCAGCTGCTCGGCGGTGCCGAGCAGCTCCTCGTGCCAGCGGTCGGACTCGGCCGCATCCGCCGCGCAGATGACGAACTGCTCCACCTTCTCGAACTGGTGGACTCGCAGCAGCCCCCGCACGTCACGGCCGGCGCTGCCGGCTTCCCGCCGGAAGCACGGCGAGATGCCGGCGTACCGGATCGGGAGGTGCTTGTGGTCCAGGATCTCGTTGCTGTGGAAACCGACCAGGGCGACCTCCGCCGTTCCGGCCAGGTACAGGTCGTCAGCGGTGATCGCGTAGGTTTCATCGCGATGCGCGGGGAACTGGCCGGTGCCGATCAGCGCTTCCTCCCGGACCAGCGACGGGACGCTGACCAGCGTGAAGTCCTTGTCTCTGAGCAGGTCCAGGGCGTAGGAGTGCACCGCGCGCTCGAGCAGCACCATGTCGCCGGTCAGCGCGTAGGCGCGTTCCCCGGCGACCTTGCGCGCCCGGGTGAAGTCAGCCCAGCCGCGCTTTTCCAGCAGCCCGACGTGGTCCAGGAACGGGAAATCGAACTCGGGTGGGGTGCCATAAGTCCTGACGGTCACGTTCGCCGATTCATCCGGCCCGACCGGAGCGCCCTCCCACGGGATCATAGGGGTCAGCAGCATCAGCGCCTGAAGCTTCTCAGTCGTCTCCGCGAGCTGGTCGCGCAGGGTCCGGAGCTGGATCTCGAGCTCGGCGTGCTCGGCCCTAAGCTCGGCCCGTCGCGCCTCGTCGGCCTGCGCGAACTCCCTCGCCGAGCTCTTCCTGAGCGCCTGTTTCTGATCCAGTTCATGCTGCAGCTCGCGGCTGGCCTTGTCGAGCTGGAGCAGTTCGTCCACATCCAGGTCGATGCCCTTGACCCGGACGGCCGCCCTCACCGCGTCCGGGTTCTGCCTGATTTCTCGCCTGTCCAGCATGGGTACGCGTAAGTCCTCGTTCGGGTTTCGTTGCTTGTCAGCCGCTACGAAACGCTACCAGCAGTGCCCGGCCGGCCGCCCCGCAGTTTCCGGCCGCCCGACGGCCTAGCCAGGTAGCGGGTAACGCAGGTCGACCAGCGAGGCCAGGTCGCCGAGCGTCATCTCGAACATGGGCGCCGCGTCCTGCAACGCGAACCTCATGTGGCCGAACACTTCCATCGACACCGCCCCGTACAGCACCGTCCAGCAGCGCAGGAACGTGAGCACCGCGCCAACTGGAATGTCGGTGCCCAGCGCGTCGCGATAGCGGCTGAGCTGGTCACGCAGCCCGGGGTCGACCTGCTCGACGGCGGGCACCGGGAACGGAGCCGCCCGCCATAGTTCGAGGAACAGCGTGAAGAAGGTGCCGGCGAACGCCAGGGCGCATTCGTCGGCGATGTCGTACCGCCCGTCATCCAGGCCGGGCAGCGGTACGCCGAACAGCAGGCCGAACTCAGGCTTATGGTCCAGCGCCCAGCGGCGGAACTCGCGGCAGGCCGCGACCATCTTGACGGTCAGCTTGACGGCCATCTGGTCCGACGGCGGCTCCGCGGGCTCGGTGGCCGCCTCGATGGCCCGGTGGATGTCCCCGCCGAGCTCGGTGAAGATGTCGGCGCAGACGTGCCTGAGCAGCTCCTCGTGGCTCCCGAAGTAGCGGTACAGCCCGGGCGCCGTCATGCCCATCTCCCGGGCGATGGCGCGCAGCGACACCGCTTCCGGCCCGTTCTGGACCAGCAACTGCCGTGCGGTTTGGATGATCTCCTCGGTGGTTGCCGCGCGCTGCCGGTCGCGCCGGGACGGCGCCGGAGAGGGGCCTGACGCCGCGCCGAGCCCTGCCTCGGCGACCTCCACCAACTGTGTCACAGCTGCCTCCTGGACCAAAGTCTTATCTTCGGCGGCCATCTGCTGCGAGACCCAGCGGCCAGGCCGACCAGCCGCGGTAGTCCGATGTTAGCTCCCTTGACAAGAATGAACACCGTATGCGAAGTTAGCGACGTAATCAGTTTACACCGTTTACTGGGGCGATGGTGCTGGTCGGCGGGACCACCGTCGGGCTGGTGGACGAACTGGCCAGCCTCGGCGCGACGCTGCCCTGGATGGCGCTGCTGGTCGGCGACAACACCGCCTCGGTGGCCAGCGGCCTGCAGCGGACCGGCGGCCTGATCACCAGCCTGGCGCTGCTGCTGATCATCGTGGTGGGCGCGTTCTCGGCCTCCGGCATCACGTTGATCAAGCTGATGGGCGTGGGCATGATCGTGGCGCTGCTGGTGGAGGCCACCGTCGTCCGCGTGTTGCTGGTTCCGGCCATCATGCGGCTACTCGGCCGGGCCAACTGGTGGCGCCGCGGCCGCTGCGCCGCCTGTACGCCAGGTACGGGATCAAGGAGGAAACCGCGGAGTCCGCGCCGGTGCCAGCCGGCGTCGAAGGCTGACCGCCGCTCGGGCCGGCCTGCCCTTTTCCGGCCGAACGATCCTAGTTCCCCTTGTTTGCGGTCATCGCATGAGTGATGCAGGGTCCGTGTAGGGAAGATCGTGGGCGGCGGCAACTGGCTGGCTGACGAGTTTCCCGGCCAGCGTGCACAATCCGGCTGCGAGCGAGGGATTGGCCCTGGACGCCTCGGTCACACCCAGCTTCGCCACTTGCACGAGGTAGGGCAGGGTCGCTGAGGTCAGCGCCCACGTCGAGGTGCGGGCGACCGCGCCTGGGATATTCGCCACGCAGTAGTGGATCACGCCCTCCTCCACATAGGTCGGGTTTGAATGCGTCGTGGGACGGCTCGTCTCGAAGCACCCGCCCTGGTCGATTGCTATATCGACGGCTACGCTACCTGGTCGCATGCTCGCAATCATTTCTCGGCTCACCAACTTAGGGGCCTTGGTGCCGGGGACCAGGACGGCGCCAACAATGACGTCGGATTCGGCAATGTAGGCGGCCAGGCGAGCGCGATTGGGGACGACCAGGTCCAGTCGACCCCCGAAGACGTCTGACAGGTACGCAAGTCGCGTCGGGTTCGTGTCGAAGACTCGCACTATCGCCCGCATCCCTAGCGCGATCTTCGCTGCCTCGGTGCCGGCCACACCACCACCGATGATGGTGACCCTGGCGGCAGGTGTTCCTGGTACACCCCCCAGCAGCAAACCTGCGCCTCCGGCCGGGCTCTCGAGATGGTGCGCGGCGGCTTGGATTGCCATCCGGCCGGCCACCTCGCTCATGGGTGTGAGAAGGGGAAGGCGCAGATCCGGGGTCTGCACGGTTTCATACGCAATCGAGTCGATGTTCCTGTGGATGAGAAACTCGGTGAGTTCACGGTCAGCGGCGAGATGGAGGTAGGTAAACAGCTGCTGCCCTTCGCGGAAGCGGTGATATTCGCTCGGAATCGGCTCCTTTACCTTCACAATGAGATCCGCTGCACCGAAGACGGCATCGGCGTCAGCCACGATGGTGGCACCTGCCTCGGCGAACTCCCCATCGCTAAATCGGGATCCCTGGCCAGCGCCTGCCTGGATAAGCACAGAGTGGCCGTCGCGCGTCAGCTCGGCGACCCCATCGGGCTGCATGGCGACGCGGTTCTCGTTGTCCTTGATCTCTGTCGGGACTCCAACTGTCAGGGATGCTGTCATGGTGCCGACTCCTTCGATGTTCCAAGTTTGAGGTCGAGGCAGGAATCTGCGCATGCGCGCGATCTAATCGCTACGGTAGCCCCCGCCACTACGCCGGCCGGAGCAGCTCATTCCGACCGTGCGTATGCACGGCCTTGGATGCCGGAATGCCTGCTCGTCGTTTCCGGGGTGGCCCGGTTCATCGGCCCGCTCCCGCGATCGGCAATCGGCCGCGATCAGTACCTGATCGCCTCGATGAGCGGGGACGGCTCGTCCATCAGCGCCCAGAACCGGTCGCGGATCGCCACGGTGAGAGGCCCGGGCTTGCCGTCGCCGATCGGCTGCCCGTCGAGCGAGGTGACCGGGGTGACCCCGCCCGCCGTCGTGACCGCGATCAGTTCATCGGCGTCATACAGCTCCCGGCTGCTGACGTCGCGCAGCTGCGCGACGATACCCATCGCGTCGGCTAGCTCAAGCGCCGTCTTACGGGTGATCCCGGGCAAGGCGTTGCGGGACGGTGACGCCAGCGCGCCGTTCTTGACGACGACCACGTTGAACCCCGGACCCTCGGCGACGCAGCCGTCTGCGTCCAGGAGGATAGCCGTCCGCGCGCCACGGTCCTTCGCCTCGAAGCTGGCCGCGGTGAGGTCACCCCACTGGTAGTTCTTCACGGTCGGGTCGACCGTGTTAAGTCCCGCCCGCCGGACGTGGCGCGGCACGATCGCAGAGGTGCCGAAGATCT
>JBAUAY010000059.1:0-4571 GCA_049676235.1 Streptosporangiaceae bacterium | reverse complement strand
GCGCTATCGGCCCGCTACGCGGCCGACGCCCAGGCGATCGCCGGGGCCGAACGTACGGCCGCCCGCGACGGCGACAGCCAGCTGGCCGGCGCGCTGGCCAGCCTGCGCACCCAGCACGTGCTGTTCTTTAATCCGAACGGCCAGGGCGTAGCCGCTATGGTGATCGGCAACCTGGCCACGGCGATGAGGGTCGCGATCCTGGTGCCGGGCTCCGACACGACGCTGGCCACGTTCTTCTCCCGGGGATCGTCGTCCCCCGGCGGCGGTGCGGAGGCGCTCGCCGCCGAAGCGCACCGGCTCGAACCGGGGGAGCGGCTGGCGATCATCGCCTGGCTTGGCTATCCCGCCCCGGCCATGCTCAGCCCGGCCGTGATGACCTCGGGCGACGCCGGGCAAGGCGCTCAGGCCCTGCGGCCGCTGGTCATCGCGCTGGCCGAGCACGGCGACCAGGTGGCGCTGCTGTGCCACAGCTACGGGTCGGTGGTCTGCGGGCTGGCCGCGCCGCACCTGCCGGTCACCGACATCGCGGCCTTCGGCAGCCCTGGGATGGATGCCTCCTCGGTGGCCTCGCTCCACACCACCGCGCGAGTATGGGCCGGTCAGGAGAGCGGCGACTCGATCAAGTACGTACCGCACATCCGGCTGTTCGGGCTCGGCTTCGGCGCCGACCCGATGTCGTCCGGATTCGGCGCGCGCATCTTCGCCACCGGCACCGGCGGCCACAGCGGCTACCTGGACCCGGGTTCGGTCTCGCTGCGCAACCTGACCTACATCGCGCTGGGTGACCCCGCGGCGGTGACCCGATGAACGGCCTCCAGCAGGTCAGGGTTCTCGCCCGGCGTATCGATGCCGCGACGCCTCCGCAGCGCGACCGCGCGGTCGACGCGCTGCGCGCCCTGGCCATCGCCGGGGTCATCGGCGGCCACTGGCTGGTCACCGCGCTCGTGCTCGGCCAGAAAACGAGCACGAGCAGCGGCGGCGCGGTGCTGAGCGACAACAGCCCGCTGGCCTCGATGCCGTGGCTGGCCCCGTTGTCCTGGGTGTTCCAGACGCTCGCGGTCTTCTTCCTGGTCGGCGGCTATTCGGCGGCCCGGAGCTACCGCGGCGGGTACCTTCCCTGGCTACACAAGCGGCTGATCCGGCTGGCCCGCCCGGTCGCGGCACTGGTCGCGGTCTGGATTCCGGTCACGGCCGGCATGTTGCTGGCCGGCGTCTCGGGCACGACCATCCATACCGTGCTGTTCCTGGTCATCAGCCCGTTGTGGTTCCTGGGCGTGTACGCCGGGCTGACGGCGCTGACCCCGGCGGCCATGTGGCTGGTCCGGCGGTTCGGCGCGTGGGCGGCGGCCTTCCCCGCCGCCGTGGTGGCCGTCACCGACCTGGTGCGGTTCGGCCTGTCCGGGCCGGCCTGGGTGGGCTGGATCAACGTCGCCGCTGGCTGGCTCGTCCCCTACTTGCTCGGCATCGCCTGGGCGAAGGGGTCGCTGCGCGGCCGCCGGGTCCCTGTGCTGATGCTGGCCGGCGGCGCCGCCGCCACCGCCGCGCTGATCACCGGGGCCGGGTACCCGGCCAGCATGGTTGGCGTGAACGGAGCCCAGATCTCGAACCTGAACCCGCCCACCCTGGCCGCGGTGAGCTTCGGGATCGCCCAGTGCGGCCTGGCGCTGATGCTGCGCGACCGGCTGGCGCGGTTGATGCGCCGCCCGCTGGCCTGGGCCGGGATCGCGCTGGTCAACCTGTCGGCAATGACCGTGTTCCTGTGGCACCAGACGGCGTTCATCACGGTCAGCTCCCTCGGCCTGCTGGCCGGCCGGGTGCCGGGCCTGCTGACCGCCCCGACGGGCGGTCTCTGGGTAGCCGAACGGCTCGCCTGGCTGCCGGTGTTCGCGATCATGCTGTCGGGCCTGTGGCTGGTGTTCCGCCGGGTGGAAACTCCATCCTGACGGAATCACCCCGTAGCGAGGCGCAGATGCCAGATGAGGATTCACGTAGAGGTAACGGGGTGGCGGCGTCCCCGGACAAAGGGTCGGTGAACGGGGTACCTTCGGCGCACAGCGGGCACCGTTCGGCAGGCCATGCCCGGCTCGGTACCGTGCTGACCGGGTAGAAAGGCACGCCCATGCGCGCCTGGATCATCGCGCTCGCCTCACCCAGCGACACCAGCGCGGCCACGGCGACCGGCACCGCGCCCCGGCGGCGCACCTCCTCCATGCAGGCCGCGACGGCCGTACCGGCGTTGACCGCGTCGTCCACGACGCCCACCCGCCAGCCGCCGATCCCGCCCTGCACCGCGGGCAGGTGATACCCGGTCGCCTCGCCGGGCGAGCGATAGCCGGCCAGGAAGGCAGCCCCGAGCAGATCGGCGACGGCGTAGGCCAGGAACGCACCTCCCTCCAGGGGCCCGCATACCGCGTCGACCAAGTGCTCCCTCAGCCGCTCTGCCAGCCAGCGGACATGCGCACGCAGCAGGGGAGGGCGCAGCAGCAGCGCGTCAAGATCCAGCCATAGGTCCCCGTGGTACCCGGTGCCCAGATCGAAGTGCCCCGACCTGGGCCGGGCGAGCTGGACCACCTCCGGGAACTCCACCACGCCATGATCTCAGCCGTCCGTGGCGGTGGACATGGTGATGGTGCTAAGTGAGCTCGGCCTATCCCGGCCAGCTGAACCTCACAGGTCCTCAGGCAACCCCTCCCCGCGAGCGGCCAGCATCGAGTCATAGCCGGGATGGCGCATGATGTCGTGCAGTTGCCGGCGGCGCACGCCCTGGTTGCCGCCGTCGTAGAGGGGGAACACCATGGCGTCGCGCATGATCTTCTCCAGCGGGGCCAGGTCCTTGGTGTAGCTGGCGATTCCGACCACGCGCATGCAGTCGTAGACCGTGTCGACGGCGGCCTCGGAGCAGTAGACCTTCGTCATGATCGCCAGTTCGTCCGCGCGCCCGCCGGTGCGCTCGAGGTCGTGGCAGGCCTTCCAGGTGAGGTAGCGGCACGCCTCGATCCGCATCTTGATGTCGGCGAGCATGAACCCGACGTTCTGGTGCTCGATGATGGGTCCGGTGCCGAGTCTTTTCTCGCTGCGGGCGAAGTCCAGGGCATACTCGAAGGCCGCGCGCATCGTCCCGACGCAGGCCGCGCCGATCAGCGCCGCCGTCCAGCTGAACGCGCCGGCGACGACCCGCTTGCCGGTCCGGCCGGGCTGGCCGATCAAGTTGGCGGCGGGCACCCGGACCTGATCGAAGTGCACGCGCGGGGTAACCACCCCCCGGTGGCCGATCTTGTCGTACACGTCGGTCACGGTGATGCCCCCGGCCGCGCCCGGCACGGCGATCACGGCCAGCGCGTCGTCCGCGCCCGCGGCGGGGTCGGTGCGGCACACCACGGTGTACAGCTCGCACCCGTTCTTGTCCCATCCGGTGCCGTTGGTGGTGTAATGCTTCTCGCCGGTGATCACCCACTCATCGCCGTCGCGGCGCGCGATCGTCTGCATCCCGCCGGCCGGGTCGGGGGAATCGAAGTTGGCCCCTCCGGCCACGTCGGTGAAGGCGTAGGAGGCGAGCAGGTCACCCTCGGGATCATCGGCGAACGGCCGCAGGAACCGTTCCTTCTGCTCCGGCGTGCCGTACTGGATCACCGGTTGCAGGCCCAGCCCGGATCCCAGCAGCGTCGTCGGCACGTTGACATCGACGCAGGTGAGTTCCTCAGCCGCGATGGCCAGGTCGAGCATGGAGAACCCGGCCCCGCCGTACGCGGCCGGGATGAACGACTTGGTGAAGCCGGCGTGGGCCATCTCCCGGTACGCCTCCCGGCCGGCCAGGAACGACTCCCATCCGTCGGCCGCGCGGTCGATCCGGCCGGCCCCCGGCCGGAGCACGCCCTCGGCGAAGGCCTTCGCGTTCTTCTGCAGCTCCTGCTGGCTGTCACTCAGGGTGAAATCAATGGCCACGACAGACACCTTCTTCCTGTCTCGCGTTTCCTTTACCATGCCCAGTTAGCCCGGCCATGACCGTGTGGGAGCCTGGTCAAATGGCCATCCGGACGTCCTTCACCGAGCTCTTCCAGGTCGCTCATCCGCTGGTGCTGGCGCCGATGGGAGGCGTGTCGGGCGGAGCGCTGGCGGCGGCGGTGTCCGAGGCGGGCGGCCTCGGCCTGGTGGGCGGCGGCTACGGTGATCGGCGCTGGCTGGAGCGCGAACTGCGACTGGTGACCGGCGCCACCGGCAAGCCGTGGGGGGTGGGGGTGATCACGTGGGCCGTCGGCGAGGACATCGTGCGGCTGGCCCTGTCCTACCGGCCAGCGGCCGTGTTCTTGTCCTTCGGGGATCCTACTCCGTTCGGCGCGCTGGTCAGGGAGGCCGGAATCAGGCTGATCTGCCAGGTGCAGGACGTAGCCGGGGCCCGGCAGGCGGCCGCCGCCGGGGCCGACGTGATCGTGGCCCAGGGCACCGAGGCGGGCGGACACGGGAGCCGCCGGTCAGCCTTGCCGCTGGTGCCAGCGGTAGCCGATGCCGCCTACCCCGTGCCGGTGCTTGCCGCCGGCGGGATCGCCGATGGGCGGGGCGTGGCGGCGGCCCTG
>JBAUAY010000058.1:0-27620 GCA_049676235.1 Streptosporangiaceae bacterium | reverse complement strand
CCGCAGGATCGCGGAGGGCCAGGGGCGGCGACCCGTCCGCTCCGGTGGCCGGGACCCTCGCCGACCAGCTGGCCAGCCGCCGGTTCGTCGTCGCGGCCGCGATCGCGTCCGGGGGACGGCCCGCCGAGGCGGTGCAGGCCGCGGCGGTGTTGCAAGCCCAGGGCGTCGGGGTGTTCGCGGTCCAGCCGACCGAGAGCGCCCGCACTCACTCAGACTCCCTGGACATGGCGCTGCACCTGCAGCAGCAGGCCGGCGTGGAGACCGTCGCCACGCTGACCACCTGGGACAAGACCATCATGACCCTGCAGGCCGAACTGCTTGGCGCGCACGCCCTCGGTATCCGCGCGGTGATCTGCACCACCGGCAGCCCGCCGGTGCTTGGCGACTACCCGGCCGTGGACGGGATCTGGGAGGTCGACTCGCTGGGCCTGATCGCGCTGCTGGCCGGCCTGAACGCCGGCCGCGACTCCAACGGGCTCGCGCTGACCACCCAGACCTCGTTCTGCGTCGGCGCCCGGGTCAACCCCGGTGCGCGGGATCAGCAGGCCGAGATCGCCCGGGCCGCGGCCAAGGTCAGCGCCGGGGCGCACTTCCTGGTGAGCAGGCCGGTCTACGAGCTGGACTCGCTGGTGCGGATGGTGACGGCGCTGGCCGTGGAGGGGGAAGGGGACGTGGGTAGGGTACCGCTGCTGCTCTCGGTCACCCCGCTGCGCAGCTTCGAGGAGGCGGACTACCTGGCCAACGAGGTCCCGGGGGTATGTATCCCGTCCGACACGCTGCGGGCCATGGAGCGGGCCGACCGTGGCGCGGCCCGCGCGGTCGGCATCGAACTGGCCGCTGACCTGCTCATCCAGGCTCGCAAGCTGGTCAGCGGCGTGATCGTGACGGCCGCCGAGGATGACCTGACCGGCCTGGCGCCGCTGCTGGCCGCCGTGGGCTGAGCCCCGGGCCGTCTTTCACCGGAACAACTGGTCGATGTAGTCCGTGCCGATCCCGTTCTTGGCGTAGTGCTCGCGGCACAGCGCGATGTAGTCGAACACGTCGAAGGTGCCGTTAGGCTGGCCGTTCTCGTCCAGCCAGATCAGCGGCCCGGTGACGTTGAACGTCACCCGCATCGGCTCGTCGCACTCGTAGGCGACCAGCGTGTGCGATTCGCCGGGGGCCTCGTAGACCCAGTCGCCCGCGGTCGCCACCCAGTCGTGCTCCAGGTAGCCCCACTTACCGGAGATCGTGTAGGCGAAGACCTGCTGCGGATGGTAGTGCCGGTTCACCAGCCCGGCGCCGCGGCACATCAGCACGTCGCACCACCGGTTCTGGCTCGGGGAGATCCACAGCGGCCGGGTGCCGACGGTCTCCGACAGCGGCGCGTAGTACCGATCGTCCTCGGTGGGGGCGTTGGCGATGTACGCCTCCGGCAGCGCGCCGGGCCGGAACTTCTGCTCGATCGGCTTGAGCTCCCGCCAGAATTCGCTGTTCGCCGTCTCGGCCATGGGTCCTCCTGTGCTCATCGCGCTCAGCGCATCTAGCCGGGCCAGCATCAGCGTCCCGCGCTCGGCCGCCCCGCGGCAAGGCGCATGGTCCGGCGGGTCGTGCGATTGTCCCGTACGACATTCCCGGCCGCCCCCCGTTGTGCTCCCGCCACGGGACCGCACATCAGCGTGAGCCCGTGCTTGCCGCCGCCCGTTCGGCGCGGAAGTCTCAACCTTGTGACAGGGCACGCTGAGATGCGAACGCAGGAAGTCCCCGTCCCGGAGCCGGGCCTGGCGCCGGAGACGGTCATCGCGCGGGCGCGGGCGCTCATCCCGGCCATCCGTGACCAGCAGGACGAGGCCGAACGGATGGGGCACCACACGCCCGGGCTCGACCGGCAGTTCACCGAGGCCGGGTTCTACCGGATCTTGCAGCCGCGCCGGTTCGGCGGCTACGCGTTCGGCCTGCCCACGTTCTGGCGCGTGATGCTGGCTGTCTCCGAGGGCGATCCGGGCACCGGCTGGGCGCTGACGCTCGGCGCCCACCACGTGCTAACGATCGGGGCGTGGTTTTCCGAGGCGGGTCAGCGTGACATCTTCGGCTCGTTCGGCGAATTCAAGGCTCCGCACCGGGCTCCGCCGGCCGGTACCGCCGAGCCGGCCGACGGCGGCTACGTGGTCAGCGGCACCTGGGACTACTGCTCAGGGATCGCGCACGCCACCCACTTCATGGGCAACGCGATGGTGGCCGGGACGACCGACCGGATCACCGCGGTCATGCCCCGGGAGCAGGTCACCGTCCTGGACGACTGGGGCGACGGGGCCACCCTGGGCATGAACGCCAGCGGGTCGAACAGCGTCCGCGTCGACCCGGTGTTCGTGCCCGCGCACCGTACCGCGCCGGCCGACTGGACCCACGGCGAGGCCATGGCCCCGGGCGCCGCCCTGCACGGCCCGCTGTACTGCGGCCGGATCTACGGCCTGTACCACGCGGGCCTGGCCATCCCGGTCATCGGCGCGGCCCGCGCCGCGCTGGCGGAGTACGAGCAGATCATCTTGACCAAGATGACCTACTTCCCGCCCCAGGTGCCCAGGTACACCCACCCGGATTACCAGCGGACCTACGGCCACGCGCTGGCGCTCACCGACGCGGCCGAGGCCATCGTGCTGCAGGCCGGGGACCGCTACATGGAACTGGCCGAGCGCTGGGCGGCGACCGGGGAGCCGTTCACCCGCGAAGACGACGTCCGGCTGTTCACGATGATCCAGCAGGCAGGCCAGCTTGCCGCCCAGGCCGTCGAGATCATCTTCGCGGCCGCCGGGTCCTCAGCGGCCAAGCGCGGCACGAGGCTGCAGCGCTACTACCGGGACGTGGCCATGTACCGCGGGCACATCGCCGCGCAGGGCCTGACCACCGCGGGCGAACTGGCCCGCGTCCACTTCGGCCTGCCGGACAGCCTGTTCTAGACGGCAGCGCGCCAAGCTACAACTCCTGGTCCAGACCGCCGCCGACCTCTAGGGCTAGCCCCATCCCGCGAGCCCGGCAGGCCCCACCTCGCCCGCCCGCAGTCCCCTGGCCCCACCAAATAGCCGGTTCGATGGAACATCGAGCCGGCTATCACCGGCTCAATGGAGCATCGAACCGGTTGCCCTCGAGTCCCACGCAATCCAAATACGCCGAAATGTCCGGTTCTCGTGAGGTACTGAACGCGACGGCACTGCGGTCAGTGCTCGTGGATGAGCAGGCCGCGGATGTTACGGCCGTCGAGCAGGTCGCGGTAGCCCTGGTTGACTTCCTCGAGACGGTAGCGGGTGGTGACCAGTTCGTCGAGCTTGAGCCGGCCGGCCCGGTAAAGCTCGAGCATCCGCGGTATCTCGTCGAACGGGTTCCCGCCGCCGAACAGCGCGCCCTGGATCCGCTTCTCCATGACGGTCAGCTCGAAGCTCGGCAGCTGGATGGTGTTCTTCTCCGGGCCGGCTATCCCGGTGACCACCACTGTGCCGCGCTTGCGGATCGCGGTAAAGGCGGCCGTGATGACCTCCTCGGTCACCACGCCGACGGTGACCAGGGCCTGGTCCGCGCCGACTCCCCGAGTGACCTCGGTAATGATCTCCTGGGCCTCGTCGGCGTTGGCCGCGGTGTGAGTCGCGCCCAGGCTGGCGGCCATTTCCCGCTTGCTGGGCAGCAGGTCCACCGCGATGACGTTGAGCGCACCCGCGAACACCGCGCCCTGCACGGCGTTGATCCCGACGCCGCCTATCCCGAACACCACGGTAGTGTCGCCTGGTCGCACGGCACCCGCGTTCACCGCGGTCCCCCATCCGGTCGGTACACCGCAGCCGACCAGAGCGGCCGTCTCGAGCGGTAGGTCGTCGTCGATCTTCACGCAGGAGTGCTCGGACACCACCGCCCGCTGGGAGAACGTGCCGAGCAGGCACATCTGACCGAAGTCCTCGCCCTCGGAGTGGAACCGGAACGTGCCGTCGGGCAGGCAGTTATCGAAGAGCAGCGCGCCGAGGTCGCACAGGTTGGTCATGCCGCGGGCGCAGAACCGGCAGTGCCCGCAGACCGGGAGGAACGAGCAGACCACGTGATCGCCGGGCTTGATCCTGGTCACGCCGGCGCCGGTCTCCTCGACGATTCCCGCCCCTTCATGCCCGCCGACGATGGGGTAGCGGACCGGGATGTCACCGGTCCGCAGGTGGTCGTCGGAGTGGCACAGGCCGACCGCGACGAACCGGATAAGCACCTCGCCGTCCTTGGGCGGGTCCAGGTCAAGCTCGATGATCTCCCAGTCCTTGCCCATGTCCCTGAGCACCGCTGCCCTGGTTTTCATGCTCTGTCCTCCCGCGGTATCCGCCGTCATCATCCGCCCGCGCGCCCCGGCCGGTCACTGTGTCCGGCCCCAAGAGTGTCATCCCCATCTTGGCTTCTGGGCTAGGCGGCGTCCGACGGGTCGGGCGCCGTGCTCAGCTTCAGTTCCGAGCTGTGATAGGCGGCGCGGTCGGCCAGTTCGGGGCTGTACCTGGTGATGATCTGGCGGACGCGCAGGGCGGCCAGCGGGCCGAGCAGGTCGTAGCACCCGATGAACAGCTCGCGTGCCTCGGCCCGCGGCCACGCCGAGGGGAGCAGTTCGGCGGGCAGGTCGGGATCCAGGCCCGGGAACGCGCGCCATTCGTCCATGACCCGGGTCCGGGCCAGGAGCGCCTCGGTTGGCGGCACCCGCCCGGCCGCGGTGGTGTCCCGGAGTTGGCTGGCGAACCCGATGAAGCGCTCGTAGCGCGAGCGCAGCCCGTCCAGGTCCCAGGCCTGGGCCGGGATCTCGCCTTCGGCCGACACCGAGGTCGCGCGGAAGGCGGTGCCGGTGGTGATGTCGAGATCCTTCAGGTACCCGATCACCTCGGCGGCGTGATCGCGCGGGGAGACCCACAACCCGTCGTACAGCGGCGCGAAGCCGCGCCAGCGCAACTGCTTGCGCAGCGCGTCGCGCGCGGCGCGGTTGTCTTCCGGGATGGAGAACCCGACCAGCGACCACATCCCGTCCCACGGCTGGTTGGTCGCGCCGAAGGAGAAGATGCGCCGCGCGCCGTCATCCAGGATCGCCGCCGCCCGCGAGCTCAGCCGCGAGAACGTGCGGCGCCCGGTCTTGGACGTGACCAGCAGCCCGTTGCGGGTCAGCCTGCTCAGCGCGGCCCTGGCCGCCGAGTCACTGACGCCGAACTCGGCCAGCAGAGCGACGATCGCCGCCGAGGGCAGCGGTTCGGTCCGCTGCCACCAGTAGTCACCGAGCAGGGTCAGCAGCAGCCGCGGCGGCCGCTGCGCGGCGCTGCCGGGCGAGGTCCACGGCTCCGGCCGGCCGGTCCCCGCCAGCTCCGGAAGTGTGCTGCTCACGCGATGAGAATAACTTCGGCGGATCAATGCCGAGGAAGCGGACGCAGTTGTGCCACTGCACCCGCGGCGCATCGGGGTCCGCAACAGTGTCGTCGGGGTTAACAACAGTGTCAGGTCCGGCCGATGAGGTGACGGCCATAATCGCTCCTCCCGGTTCAGGGCACACGATATATGACACTTTGAGCGACGAGAAGCGCGTGATATGAAAACTGAGGACGGGTGGCCGCGAATCGGTTCGTCACAAGTCGGGCTCATCCTCCAGGAGGCATGATGAGAACCAGGGCGGCGGTGCTCTGCAAGGGCGGCGAGCCGTGGGAGATCACCGAACTCGACCTGGACGAGCCCAAGGCCGGCGAGGTCCTGATCAGGTTCGCGGCCGCGGGCCTGTGTCATTCCGACGAGCACATCCGGGCCACCGGGACCGCCCGCCTCCCGCTCGTCGGCGGCCACGAGGGTGCCGGAGTGATCGAAGCGGTCGGCCCAGGGGTCACGCGGGTAACAACAGGCGACAGGGTGGCCTGCTCCTACATCCCCGTCTGCGGCACCTGCCGGTACTGCTCGACCGGCCACCAGAACCTGTGCGACGCCGGCCAGAACGCGGGCATCGGCTGTCTGGTCGACGGGACCTTCCGCTTCCACGACGGGCAGGAAGACCTGGGCGGCATGTGCGTGCTCGGCACGTTCTCCCAGTACGCAGTCCTATCCGAGTGGTCCTGCGTCAAGATCGAAGACGACATCCCGTTCGAGCTAGCCGCGCTGGTCAGCTGCGGGGTGACCACCGGGTTCTGCTCGTCCATCTACGCAGCGGACGTGCGGCCCGGCGAGACCGTGGTGATCTTCGGCACCGGCGGGGTCGGCATCAACGCCGTGCAGGGCGCCAGGTACGCCGGCGGCAAGTACGTCATCGCGATCGACCCGGTCGAGTTCAAGCGCGAGCAGGCGATGGAGTTCGGCGTCACGCACGCGTTCGCCGATCCTGAGCAGGCGCACGAGGCGATGGTCGAGCTGACCCACGGCCAGCTCGCGGACAAGGTGATCTGCACCGTCGGCGAGATGAACAACGACGTGGTCAACGCGGCCGTGAACATGACCGGCAAGGCCGGCACGATCGTCATTACCGGCGTCGGCTACTACGACATGGGTGCTGCCCGGCAGCATCCTCATCGGCTACCACCGGCGGATGCAGGGCGCGCTGTTCGGCGGGGCCAACCCGCTGTACGACATCCCGATGATCCTGGCCCTCTGGCAGGCCGGCGACGTCAAGCTGACCGAGTTGGTCACCAGGCGGTACACGCTGGACCAGGTCAACGAGGGTTACCAGGACATGATGGACGGCAGGAACATCCGCGGCGTCATCATCCACGAGCACTAAGAGGACCAGTCACCATGCCGTACCCCATCCTGGATACCACCAGAACCACGACGACCACCAAGACCGCCCGCCCGAAGGCCCCCCGGGCCCGCCGCGCGCGCAACGCGGCGATCTCGATGGTCGTCCGGGTCTTCGGCGAGTGGTCGGGCGCCGCCACCCCGCTGGAGCAACTCCCCGCCGCCCGCGAGCGGCCCGCCGTCGGGCCCAAAATGATTGATGCCGAACGGACCTGGGTGCTTGCCTCGTCTCTCGCGGCCGACGGTTACCACCTAGAAGTCGCCGAGGACCTGATGCGCGGTATCCTCGGCCAGGCGCTCGGCGTACCCCCGGACGCGATCGACCTGACCTATTCCTCACCATCTGAGCAGGAGAGGTAGCCATGGCCCGCAGGACCAGCCCTCCATTCCGCGCCGATCATGTCGGCAGCCTGCTGCGCCCGCAGCGACTGCTGCAGGCGCGCGACGATTTCGCGGCCGGCCGGATCACGGCGGCTGATCTGCGGTCGGTCGAGGACCAGGAGATCCCCAAGGCCGTCCGGATGCAGGAGGAGGTGGGCCTGCAGTCGGCCACCGACGGCGAGTTCCGCCGGGCCTCCTGGCACATGGATTTCATCTACGCCCTCGGCGGGGTGTCGAAGACGCCGGGGAACATGGCGGTGAAGTTCCGGAACGCGGCCGGGGAGATCGAGTTCACCCCCGCGTCGATCCGTGTCGACGGGAAGATCCGCATCGACGACACGATCTTCGCCGACGCGTTCACCTTCCTGAAGTCCCACGTCACCACGGCCGTGCCCAAGCTGACCATCCCGTCGCCGAACATGGTCCACTACCGCGGCGGCCCCGCCTCCGTCGACCCGGCGGTCTACCCCGACATGGAGGAGTTCTGGGCCGACCTGGCCGCGGCGTACGCGGATGAGGTGCAGCGGCTCAGCGCGCTGGGCTGCACGTACCTTCAGTTCGACGACACGTCCCTGGCCTACCTGAACGACCCGGCTCAGCGGGCCGAGATCGCCGAGCGCGGCGAGGACGCCGAGCACATGCACCTGCGCTACATCCGCCAGATCAACGCCGCGGTCCGGGACAAGCCGGCCGGGATGGCAATCACCACGCACATGTGCCGGGGCAACTTCCGGTCCTCCTGGGTCGCCTCCGGTGGCTACGACTTCGTGGCCGAGGCCCTGTTCTCCGAGCTCGACGTCGACGGGTTCTTCCTGGAGTATGACGACGAGCGCTCCGGCGGCTTCGAGCCGCTGCGCTTCGTCCCCAAGGGCAAGCAGGTCGTCCTCGGTCTGGTCACGACCAAGCGCCCCGAGCTCGAATCAAAGGACGACCTCAGGCGCCGGATCGATGAGGCGGCCAAGTATGTGCCGCTTGACCAGATCTGCCTGTCCGGCCAGTGCGGCTTCTCCTCCACCGTGGAGGGCAACGCACTGACCTACGACCAGCAGGTCGCCAAGCTCCGCCTCATCGTCGAAACCGCCCACGACATCTGGGGCTAGCCCCAAAAGCCGTGGTATGCACCGTGATTCGGCCGGCGGCCGGGTCCGCCGACGAGCCGGTGCATTGACAACGCCCAGCGCACCCGGGTCCGGCGTGTCGTCCTGGCCCACCATAAGCCGGACCGGACCGACGAGGCGTTCGACAGGCTCGCGGACCGCTTCGGCGCGGATCCGCGCGTCACCGTCGCCGCCGAGGGAGCGGTCCTCACGTACTGAGCGGGCCTGCGTCGCCGACCGCGGTGCAGTAGATGGACGGGAAGAACTTCGCAGACACGCCGCACCGGAGGAGCTAGCCGGGCTGCTTCCACTGATCGTGCTGGACGACACACCCGCCTAGGCGGGCTCAACCCCGCTCAACCCGAACAGCCTGGCCGCGTTCTCCTTCATGATCAGCGGCCGGACCTCGGGCTTGATGCTCAGGTTCTCGAAGTCTTGGATCCAGCGCTCTGGCGTGATAACCGGGAAGTCGGTGCCGAACAGTACCTTGTGCCGCAGCAGGCTGCCCGCGTACTGCACCAGCTGGGGGGAGAAGTACTTCGGCGACCAGCCGGACAGGTCGATGTAGACCCGCGGCTTGTGGGTGGCGATCGACAGTGCCTCGTCCTGCCAGGGAAACGACGGATGGGCCATGATGATGTCCATGTCCGGGAAGTCGGCGGCCACGTCGTCGAGGTACAGCGGGTTGGAGTACTTCAGCCGGATCCCGCCGCCGCCGCGGGTACCCGCGCCGACCCCGGTCTGGCCGGTGTGGAACAGCGCCACCAGGCCGTGCTCGGCGATGACCTCGTACAGCGGGTAGGCCATCCGGTCGTTCGGGTAGAAGGCCTGCGTGCCGGGATGGAACTTAAAGCCCCGGACGCCGAAGTCGGCGATCAGCCGTCGCGCCTGTGCCACCCCGGCCGCGCCGCGAGCCGGATCGATGCTGGCGAAAGGGATCAGCACGTCGGCGTGCTCGGCAGCCAGCTCGGCGACCTCGAAGTTGTCCGGAACCGGCTCGTCGCCGGTCTGCGAGATACTGTCGACGGTGAACGTAACGCACGCCATGTTGCGCTGCCGGTAGTAGTCGGCTAGCTCGGGAACCGTATAGCGGGGCATGGTGCCAATCCCGAAGTACTCGCCCATGTCCTCGCGCCCGCCGGGATCGGGCGGCTGGTCGGCCCGGACCGACCGGTGCACGTGGGTGTGCACGTCGAACGCGGTAAGGCTGCTGACATCAATCGTGGACACGTGGCGTTACCCTTCTGGCTGGAAGTCCTGGACATATGGTGCGCCCGTCCGCTCGCGAACTGCCGCAGGCGTGACACCCGGCGCGCACTCGGTCAGCCGCAACTCGCCATCGACG
Organism: Streptosporangiaceae bacterium; assembly: GCA_049676235.1. Taxonomy (GTDB): domain Bacteria; phylum Actinomycetota; class Actinomycetes; order Streptosporangiales; family Streptosporangiaceae; genus Palsa-504. The sequence continues at coordinate 18,047 of JBAUAY010000058.1, read as the reverse complement.
AGATGGAAGACGGCCAGATCGGTGTACACGCGGGTGACTACCTCGCGCCCGGTCAGCGGGAACGTGCACTGCCCGACGATCTTCGGCTGCCCGGCCCGGTCGACGTGCTTCATCACGACCCAGACCTCGCGCGCACCCGCGACCAGGTCCATGGCGCCGCCGACCGACGGGTTCTTGCCCGGCACGTACCAGTTCGCCAGGTCGCCGCGGTCCGAGACCTGCAGCGCGCCGAGGCCCAGCACCCCGTTCTCGGCGTGCAGGATGACCTCGACGTCCGCCGGGATGTACTGCGGGATCAGCAGCGGGATGCCGACCCCCCAGGTTGACGACATAAGCGTCGCGCAGATCCGCGGCCAGCCGCTGCGCGATGACGTCCCGGGTGCGGCCGCTGATCGAGGCCTGGGCCGTTGCCTGTGTCATGAGGAGAACTCTGCCATCGCCGGCTTCCTGGGGACAGTTCTGACCTCAGCAGCACCTCGTCAACGAATAAACGAGGCCGGTGAATATCGTCCGGACCCGGCGACATCGCAGTCGTCGGCCGACCGTCCCAGGCAGGCAAGCTGGTGCGCTCGCTCGAGGTCGCCGTCCCCGCCTTCATCCTGGCCCTGCTGCCGTTCTTCTGCTTCATCGCCCACGACCTGGTGCTGGTCAAGCAGGTCAGCGACCGGGTTGCGGTCATGTAGCTTCCCCCAGCCCGGACCCGTCAGCGGCCGAGGCGCCGCAACTGCGCGCGCTCGCTGACCGGCGTTCGGTGGCCTGTCACTTCCCGCTGTCCCAGGTGGCCGCGAGCAAAGCCACCGCCCGCCAGGCGACCACTGGCGACGACGGGAGGTAACCAGGCCTTCAATCACCGAAAATGGTCACACTATTGTTGATGATCTGCCAGGAGGAGAAGGTTCCCATGCCGAATACGCAGAGTACTGAAGCTCAGCCAGCCGCGAGCGCAGCACCGGCCACTGGGCGGCCGCCGTTCCGCGCAGACCACGTCGGCAGCCTGCTCCGCCCGCCCGATCTGCTCCGGGCCCGCGACGCCGCCGCCGCCGGGCGGATCAGCGGCGAGGAGCTGCGGGCCGCCGAGGACACCGCCATCCGCGAGGTCGTGCGCAGGCAGCAGGAGGTCGGGCTCGCCTCGGCGACCGACGGCGAACTGCGCCGGGAGTCCTGGCACATGGACTTCATCTACCAGCTCGGCGGCATCAAGAAGGTGCAGGACGACACCATCAGGGTGGCGTTCCACAACAAGCAGAAGGACTACGAGTGGGCCCCGCCGTCGGCGCACGTGGTCGCGCCGCTGACGCTCGAGCACACGATCTTCGGCGACGCGTTCACGTTCCTGGCTGACACGGTCGGACCTGCGGTGCCCAAGCTCACGATCCCGTCGCTCAGCATGGTGCACTACCGCGGCGGCCGCTCGGCCATCGACGAGTCGGTCTATCCCGACCTCGGCCAGTTCTGGGCCGACCTGGCGGCGGCGTACGCCGAGGAGGTGCGGCGGCTGTACGACCTCGGCTGCCGCTACCTGCAGCTCGACGACACCAGCCTGGCCTATATGAACGACCCGGCACAGCGCCAGCACGTGGCCGAAATCGGCGGGGACCCCGAGCACCAGCACGAGCAGTACATCGCGAACATCAACCGGGCGCTCGCCGGCCGCCCGCCGGACCTGGCGGTGACGACCCACATGTGCCGCGGCAACAACCAGAGCATGTGGGCGGCCGAGGGCGGCTACGATTTCGTCGCTGAGGCCCTGTTCAACGATCTTGACGTCGACGGGTTCTTCTGCGAGTGGGACGACGAGCGCTCGGGCGGGTTCGAGCCGCTGCGCTTCGTGCCGAAGGGCAAGCGGGTCGTCCTCGGGCTCGTCACGACCAAGCGCGGCGAGCTGGAGAGCAAAGACGAGCTGAAACGGCGGATCGACGCGGCAGCCCGGTTCCTCGACATCGACCAGCTGTGCCTGTCGCCGCAGTGCGGCTTCTCCTCCACCAAGGAGGGCAACGACATCACGCCGGATCAGCAGTGGGCCAAGCTCGCCCTGATCGTCGAGACTGCGCAGGAGGTCTGGGGCTTATGGCCGGACGCGAGAGGCTGCTTGATCCCGACCACTACCTGGGCATCGACCCGGACGATACCGGCTACCGCCCGACCGACTCCTGGACCACGCTGGCGGGCCTGGCCACCAGACCGAGCGGGTCGGCCTCGGCACGCTGATGACCACCTGGTACGAGCGGGAGCTACCACGGGAAGCACTACCAGCTCGAGGAGTGCGCCAGCATCCCCCGCCCCGCGTGGATCCCGCCGATCATCATCGGCGGCGTCGGCCCGCGGCGCACGCCCGCGCTGGCAGCGCGGTTCGCCGATGAGTTCAACAGCGGCATGTCGGACGGGCTGGCCGATCGGTTCGCCAACTTCCGCCGGTTCTGCGCGCAGGCCGGGCGTGATCCGGCGGAGGTTCGGCTGTCTACCACGCTGCCGGTGTGCTGCGGCCGGACCCGCGACGAGGCCGCCCGCCGGGCCGCCACGCTGGGGGACGCCGGCGCCCGGATGCTGCAGATGGGAGTCACCGGCACCCCCGGCGACGTGGCCGCCTCGGTCATGTCAGCTCGCTGATAGATATCAGAGCCGCTGCCTATCTCTAGTACCGCTCGCTAAAGTCGCCGGGACACCAGCTTTTCTACCTGGAAATGTCCTAGCTGGATGCTAGAATCGAACTAGTTAGTGAACATGATGAGCCCGGCCTTGGATGGTCTGGGGAGAGGAGTCCGACCGCCGGATCGCGAGCATCCTGGGAGGAGGTGACGAGAACGATGAGCGCTGTTGCGTCACCGGCCAGCGCGGCCGAGGCGCTGGGGATGCTGAGGTCCGCGATGGGCTACCTATCCGCGGCGGACGCGACCGCGATGGCGGCCGAGACGCAGGCACAGTGCCTGCTGGCGCTGGAGCAGCTGGACGCGATCGAGACCGCGGCGCGCGCGTCGATCCTGGCGGCGTTCACCTCCGGGCAGGGATACTCCGCGGATGCGGATTACAGCGCGCGCGCGTGGCTGATCAACAAGACCCGGGTAACAAAGGGCGCGGCGAGCGGTCACCTGGGCTGGGTCCGCCGGGCCGCGGCGCACCCGCAGGTGGTGGCGGCGCTGGCCGAGGGGCAGATCCTGTCGGAGTCAGTGGCCCGGAGGATCTGCCAGTGGACGGACAAGCTCCCCGAGGACTGCCGCCTGGCCGCGGACGCGATCCTGATCGTGGCGGCGAAGGCCGGCGCGGACCTGCGGGGCCTGGCGGAACTGGCCGCGGAGATCTACGCCCGGTCCCTGCCCGATACCACCGACGGTGATAAGGACGAGGCGTTCGAGGACCGGTCCGTTCGGCTTGAGACCACGTTCGACGGCGCGGGCGTGCTGTCCGGTGACCTCACGCCCGAGTGCGCGGCGGTGGTGACCGCGGTGCTCGACGCGCTGTCCGCCCCGGCGGGTGCCGAGGACACCCGGACTCACGGGCAGCGGTACCACGATGCGCTCGCCGAAGCGATGCGTCGGCTCGTGGCGGGCGGCCTGCTCCCAGAGCGTGCCGGTCAGCCAGTGAAGGTGGTGGCGCACATTGCCCTCGCCGACCTGTTGGTCATGGAGGGCAGTTCGGCCCTTCAGGAGGAGTGGATCGCCTCGGCCCGGGCCGCCTGGGCCGCCGCGCGGGCCGGAGCGTCGGTGGGCGGGAGCGACGGGGCGGCGTGGCTGGACAGCGACGCCGCCCACGCGGTTGCCTGCGATGCCTCTGTCACCCCGGTGGTTACCGGCGACGTGAACCCCGCCGCCCTCGATGATCTGGTTCGCCTGTGCGTCGAGCTCGACCGGCTCCGTCACCACCCCGCCCCCGCCCAGGCGACACCCGAGCCGGACACTACCCGCGCGTGGGAAGCCCTCGAACAGGCGGTCATCGGCAAGGCTATCGATCTCCTATCGGGTCCGGGCGGGCTGGCGAGTTTCCTGCGGCGTCGGCAACTGGGTGCCCGGCTGGGCGGGCCGAGCCTGCCGCTGGACGTCGGGGTCAGCCAGGACATCCCGGCCGCGATCCGCCGCGCCGTCATCCTGCGCGATCAGCATTGCCGGTGGACCGGCGGCTGCGACCAGCCCGCGGCGGCGTGCGAGGTGCATCATGTCACGCACCAGGCCGACGGCGGCAAGACCAGCGTGAAAGACTGCATTTTGTTCTGTTGGTATCACCATCAGGTCGTGATCCACAGAATGGGCTGGACCGTCGTGCTCAATCCCGACGGCACCACCACCGCCTGGAACCCCAGTAAAACCAAAGTCCTCCACAGCCACAGCCCACCCGCCCAGGCCGGGTAACACCCCGGATGGTATTCCCCGCCAGCGAGCGCTGTCATTCCTGCCGGGCGGGAACCCAGCGGCACAACTACGAGCGGACGACCGTGCGCACCCCCGTGCGCCAGCGACTGAAGGGCCCGGCACTGACCCGGGCAATCTGAGTCGGGCCACAAATTCAGCGCGCCGAATTTGTGCTGCCCAGCCATTAGCGGCTTGTTTTTGCGGCGCAACTTGTCGTCGCTCACAACGGGCCGGTGCGAACCTTGTGGCGGTCGTCGTTGATTCCGGTTCCCGTTAACACGGAGTATATCCATTATGAGGGGCGGTATGGTCTGCGCAGGCCGGTTGCAATTCATTTGTAACCGGCGCGTAAATAATGGCCGAATGCGATTTGCCCCAGCGCTGGTCCCGACCCGGTCGGCCTCTTGACCACCAGGCCGCCCATCCCCGCGCACCCGCGCCTGGGGGCGCGCCTGGCCTACCGCCTGCAGCGCGCCTTGCGGCCCCGGCCGGGCTTGCGCTGGCTCAGCGCCAGAATCGAGGTCTCCGGCCTGACCCGGGCGGTGTTCACCGGGGCGGAGCGGCAGACGAAACAGGACCTGTTCGGATGCCGGATGTGCGGCCAGTGTGCGCTGCCCGTCACCGGGTACGTGTGTCCGATGGGCTGTCCCAAGGAACTGCGCAACGGGCCGTGCGGCGGGGTCGGCGCGGACGGGTCGTGCGAGGTCTATCCCGAGTTGCCCTGTGTCTGGGTCGAGGCCTACCAGCGCGCGGCCAGCCAGGGCCGGGCCGCCGACCTGCGCCTGCTGCACCGGCCCATTGACCACCGTCGCTGGGGCGAGAGCTCGTGGCTGAACTACTGGCAGGGCCGCGACGAAGGATTGTGGGCCATTGCGGCTGGCGATACTGGCCATGAGGGTCCCAGCACCAGCATCAATCACCCGCGCCGGGTCTTGGGAGGGTCATGAGCCTGCGTGAGCGGCTGGCCTCGGGCGGCTTCGCGGTCACCGCGGAGATCAGCCCGCCCCGCGGGGCGGGCATCGGCCCGATCAACCAGAAGGCCGCGCTGCTGCGGGACTGGGTCGATGCCGTCAATATCACTGATAACCAGGGCTCGAATGTGCGGCTGGCCAGCTGGGCGGGCAGCCTGGCCGCGATGGCCGCCGGGCTGGAGCCGGTCATGCAGATGACCTGCCGGGACCGCAACCGCATCGCGCTGCAGTCCGACCTGCTCGGGGCGTCGGCCCTCGGCATCCGCAACGTCCTGGTGATGACCGGCGACCACCCGAAGTTCGGCGACCATCCGGCGGCCAAGCCGGTATTCGACCTGGACAGCGTGCAGTTGCTGTGGACGCTGCGCGCCATGCGTGACGACCATGTCCTGCTGTCCGGGCGTACCGTGGACCCCGCGCCCGACTGCTTCCTCGGCGCGGTCGAGAACCCGTTCGCACCGCCGGCTGAGTTCCGGGCCGAACGGCTCGGCAAGAAGGTCGCGGCCGGCGCGCAGTTCGTGCAGACCCAGTTCGTCTTCGACGCCCAGGCGTTCGGCCGCTGGATGGCCCAGGTCCGCGACCTCGGGCTGCATGAGCATTGCTACATCCTGCCGGGCGTCGGCGCGGTCAGGTCCCGGCGGGCGCTGGACTTCATGCGGGACAAGGTGCCCGGGGTGCAGGTGCCCGACGAGGTGTACCGCAGACTGTACGGGGTCCCGGCTGACCAGACCGCCGCCGAGGGCGCGCGGCTCGCGGCCGAGACCATCCAGCAGCTGGCCGCGATCGACGGCGTGGCCGGGGTGCACCTGCTGGTGGCCGGGAACGAGCAGGCGGTCCCCGGCATCCTCGACCGCGCCGGCGTCCGGGTGGACCGCGATGGACGTTGACCTGCGCCCGACGAAGAAGCTGCGGGAATCCGCCGCGGCCCGGTCGGCGCTTGGCCCGATCATGGAGGCGGTCTGCGCCTCGCCTGCCGACCTGGCCAGCCTCCGCGTGGTCTGCGATTGGATCCAGTACAAGCAGAACTTCCGCGAGGCCGTGGTCAGCAGGCCGGTCGCGGACACCGACGTCGAGATCGCCTTCGACCTGCGCCGCTGCGGCGATATAGACCTGGCCGCGCAGGTCAAGCAGGTGCTGTCCGGACTCAGGGACCAGCCCGGCCTGGCGCTGGAGCCGTGGATGCCCGGCCGGGACAGCTGCATCTGGCGGTTCAACGCGCTGTACTGGCAGGCGCTGTCGGGCTGGGAGCAGGCTACCGGCCGCGAGTACGAGCAGTCGCTGCCCGGCGGCGAGAGCGACGCGCGGAACACCGAGGCCGCCCGGGAGCTCATCCTGGAACTCTTCCGGATCTGGGACGAGCTCGACGCGCGCCGCGCGCTGCCCGAGGAGCTCTACATCCTAGAACTCGGCGTCGGGAACGGTAACCAGGCCCGCACCTGGCTGGATGAGTTCGTCCAGCTCGACCTCAGGCACGGGCGCGAGTACTACCACCGGCTCCGCTACCTGATGGGCGACTATTCCCCGCACGTGCTCGACCGGGCCAGGCAGGCCGTGGCCCACCACGGCGAGCGGGTCAGCGCGCTGGTGGTGGAGGCCACCCGGCCGGCCATCACGCTCGGCTTCCTGACCGGCAAGGCCTTCCTGGTCTACATCTCCAACGTGTACGACAACCTACCGACCGACGAGCTGGCCTGCATCCACGGGCGCACCTACCAGGTCGAGACGCAGGCCTTCCTCACCGAGGACGACGCCGCCCGGATCGCGGGCCGGTTCGGCATAGAGCGGGACCGGCTCGTGCCGCTGATCGACCGGCTGCTGCGGATCGGGCCCGAGCTGCTCAGCGAATCCTCCCCGGGCCAGTTCGCCGACCCCGGCCAGGCGGTCGCGTTCTGGCAGGCGGCGTGGGAGGCGCTCCGGCTGCGGGAACGCTACGTCTCGCTGGAAGGCCTGGACAGCTACCAGATCAGCCCCTCGCTGACCGGCGAGATCTTGCGGCCGCTGATTGAAGGACAAGGTGATGTCCGGATGCACGTCAGCAACGGCGCGCTCGGCAGCTTCACCGGGACGCTGCCGCTGCTCCACCCGTATGGCCGGGTCCAGTGTCATGACCTGTTCCTGACCAGCAGCCAGCAGTATCGGACCGGGTTCTACGGCCCGGGCAAGTACGACGGCTCCGTGGTCAACTGGGTGAACGGGCCGCTGCTGCAGCTGGTCGCGAGCCGCCGGGGCTACGGCGTGGAGTTCGCGCCGTTCCGGCAGCGGCCGGGCTCCAACATCACCACGCTGACCGCGCAGGCCAGGGACTGATGGTCATGGTGCTGCTGCCGACCACCGTGGTGGGTTCCTATTCTGTGCCGGAATGGCTGGAGCGGCTGAAGACCGAGTACTACCAGCGCCGGATCAGCGCGCAGCACCTCGCCGAGATCAACGAGGTGGCCATCAAGGCGGCGGTTAAGGATCAGGAGCTGGCCGGCATCGACATCGTGTCCGACGGCGAGCTGCGCCGGGACAACGACGTGGACTACTTCCTGGCCCGGATTCCCGGCGTGCAGATCCCGCAGCACGCCAAGACCGACTACTTCGACTACTACGATGCCGAGGTCACCCGGCCACTGCCCGAGCTGCCCGGCGGCGCCCAGACCGCCCCCGGGCTCGGCCTGGCCGACGATTTCCGGTTCACCCGCCAGCTCACCGACAAGCCGGTCAAGTTCTCCTTCACCGGCCCGTTTTCGCTGTCCCGGCGGATCCGCGACGAGGCCTACACCGAACCAGGCGAGCTCGTCCGCGCGCTGGCCCGCAGGCTCAACGCCGAGGCGCGGGAACTGGCCGAGGCCGGCGCCGACCTGCTGCAGATCGACGAGCCGTTCCTGGCCGGGTACCCGGACCAGGTCGAGCTCGCGGTCGAGGCGGTCAACATCGTGACCGACGGCGTGCCGGTCACCTGGGCCTTGCACGTGTGCTACGGCAACCGGTACGCGCGCCCGTCCTGGGAAGGGCACTACGACTTCCTGTTCCCCGCGGTGAAGGCCGCGCGAGTGGACCAGATCGTCCTCGAATTCGCCCGCAAGGGCCTGGACGACTTGCGGCTGATCCAGCAGCACGGGTGGGACAAGTGGCTCGGCTTGGGCGTGATCGACGTCAAGAGCTCCGAGGTGGAGTCGGCTGAGCTTGTCGCGTCCCGGATCAGGCGCGCGCTCGACTACGTGCCGGCCGACCGCCTGATGATCAACCCCGACTGCGGGCTGCGGCACCTCGCGCCCGAGGTGGCCAGGCAGAAGCTGCGCGCCATGGTGGCCGGCGTCGCGCTAGTCAGGGCCGAATTGGTCAGACCAGAATCAACCCAGTCACCCCAAGCACAGGCACCCCAAGCACAGGCACCCCAAGCACAGGGAGGCGACAAGCCATGAGCGGCGCCGGCGACGGATTCCTGTTCACCTCGGAATCCGTGACCGAGGGCCATCCGGACAAGGTGGCCGACCAGATTTCCGACGCGATCGTGGACGCCGCGCTGACCGAGGACCCCGGATCCCGGGTGGCGGTCGAGACGCTGCTGACTACCGGGCTCGTGGTGCTGGCCGGTGAGATCACCACCACCGCGGTGCTGGATTTCGCCGCTATCGCCCGCCGGGTGATCTGCGAGATCGGCTATGACACCGGCGACTTCGGCTTCGACGGCAACGCGGTCGGCGTGATCACGGCGCTGGACCGGCAGTCGCCCGACATCGCCCGCGGCGTGACCGAATCCCACGACATGCGGGCGGGCAGCGCCGATCCGTTCGACGCGGCCGGCGCGGGCGACCAGGGCATGATGTTCGGCTACGCGACCAACGAGACACCCGAGCTCATGCCGATGCCGATCATGCTGGCGCACAAGCTGGCCCGGCGGCTCGCGGAGGTGCGCCGCAACGGGCTGCTGCCGTACCTGCGGCCAGACGGCAAGACCCAGGTGACGGTGCGTTACGACGCCGACGGCAAGCCGGTCGGCGTGGAGAAGGTGCTCATCTCCACCCAGCACGAGGACGGGGTGGAGGCGAAGCTGCGCGACGCGCTGTGGGAGCAGGTGGTGACCCAGGCGCTGCCGTCCGGGCTGTACGACGCCGGGGCGCTGCGTAAGGAGTTCTACGTCAACCCGACCGGCCGGTTCGTGATCGGCGGCCCGGTCGGCGACACCGGCCTGACCGGCCGCAAGATCATCGTGGACACCTACGGCGGGTTCGCCAGGCACGGCGGCGGCGCCTTCTCAGGCAAGGATCCCTCGAAGGTCGACCGGTCCGCCTCTTACGCGGCGCGGCACGTGGCCAAGAACATCGTGGCCGCCGGGCTCGCCGACCGGACCGAGGTCCAGGTGGCCTACGCGATCGGGGTCGCCCGGCCGCTGTCCCTGCTCATCGAGACCTTCGGCACCGAGAAGATCAGCCGGGCCGCCATCGCCGGCCTGGTGCGCGATCACTTCGACCTGCGCCCGGCGGCCCTGGTCGAGGCGCTGAACCTACGACGGCCCATCTACCGCCAGACCGCGGCCTACGGCCACTTCGGCCGCGACGAGCCCGGGTTCACCTGGGAGAACACCGACAAGGCCGCCATCCTCAGCGCCGAAGCCGGCCTCAGCTAGAGGCCGCCCACCCGAAGTGGGCGGTCGGTTTCTGCGCGGTCGTAAACCCGTCGATTGCCGACGTATGCGGCTGCTGCGAGACCGAGGTCGTGGCGGGCCAGGCGAGCGCGAACAAGTCGTCATCCCGCCGCGATCGAGCACCGACAGCGCGTCAACCTCGGTCAGGCCCTTGGCCGTGGGCCAGGGCGCACTGCCCACTCGTTCGGCATCCTGCCTGCCCTTGCCCTTGTGGCCAGGCTCAGGAATCCGCCGGGCGTTTTTGGTCGCCGCGTCATTGTCCGGCGGGATCGGCCGTGGGAATCTCCGCATTAGCGTGCGGTAATGGCCGGTTTCCCCACTATTCACGCAGTTGCGGGCTGCCGCAAGGAAGGGGCCGTCTGTGCTGGCCGCAGTGACCAGATCACCGGGCGAGATGGTGATCGAGGACGTCGCCGGGCCGGGCCCCGCCCGTGCCGGGCACGTCATCGTGCGGCCGGAGGCTGTCGGTATCTGCGGCTCGGACTTCCACCTGTTTTCCGGTGACGTGGGCGCGCTTTCCGGCGCCCGCGACTTCTACCCGCGGGTCCAGGGCCACGAGGTGTCCGCGGTCGTCGAGGACGCCGGGGACGCGAGCAGCGTAAACGAAGGCGACCGGGTCGCGATCTGGCCGCTGCTGCCATGCGGCCGCTGCTACCCGTGCCGGGTCGGCCGGCCCAACGTGTGCATAAGGTTCCGGCTGGTCGGCGTGCACATCGACGGCGGCCTGGCCGAACGGCTCGAGGTCCCGGCCGGAGTGGTCTGCGCGGTCGGCGACCTGGACCCCGACTGCGCCTCCTTCGTCGAGCCCGCCTCGGTCGCCGTGCACGCCCTGGCCCGTGGCCGGCTCACAGCGGGTGAGCAGGTGGTGGTGTTCGGCGCCGGGCCGATCGGCCTGGCCACGCTGATAGCGGCCGTGAGCCAGGGCGCCCGGGTGCTGTCCGTGGACCCGCTGGCCAGTCGACGCGACCTCGCCAAGCGACTCGGCGCCGAGGTCGTGACCTGGGCGCCGGAAGCAGAGCTCAAAGAGCTAGCGCGTGAATGGACCAAGAGCGAGGGGCCGCCGCTCGTGGTCGAGACCAGCGGCGAGGCCAGCGTCCTGCCGCGGGCGGCCGAACTGGTGGCGGCGGCCGGCCGGGTCGTAGTCGTCGGCATGTCGTCCGGCACGGCACGCCTCCGGCCGGGCGCCTTCCCGGAAAAGGAAATAGACGTCATCGGATCGAGCTGCGCGACGGCCACCGACTTCCGTGACGCGATAACGTTGGTCGCAGCCAACCGCGCGGCCGTCCCTGCATTGTTCTCGCATCATTTCCCGCTGGCCCGCGCGGCGGAAGCCTTCGAATTCGCGATGAGCGGGCCGCTTGACGCGATGAAGATCGTGGTGACCGTGAATTGAGAAAGTGCCGCAGCTAATCACATGAAAACTCACCGCCCTGAGGGGGAGAGATGAAAAGACTTATGCCCACGTGGTCAGCCCGAAGAACGGTCGTGCTCGCCGCGGCCATCGCCATCGCCGCGGCCGGCTGCAGCAGCAGCAGCAGTAGCAGCACGACCAGCAGTAGCAGCGCGCCGGCCAGCACATCGACCACCTCGGCTGCGCCGAGTACCGCCGCGGTCGGCACGTCGCAGTGCGGCACCAAGCCCGGCGTGGCGGCGACCGGCACCCCGATCGCGCTCGGCAGCATCGTCACCAACCAGCCGGGCACGTCGTTCACCGACATCCCGAACATGGCCAACGCGTACTTTGCCTGCGTCAACGCCAATGGCGGCATCAACGGCCACCCGATCAAGCTCTACATCGAGACCGAGCAGACCAACCCGGCCCAGATCGCGGCCGACGCCAAGCAGCTGGTACAGACCGATCACGTCGTCGGCATCATCGGCAACACGTCCATCATCGAGTGCTCGGTCGACAGCAGCTACTGGCAGAAGCTCGGTTACTACATCATCGACTCGGGGATCGCGCCCGAGTGCTATTCGACCCCGAACAGCGCCGCGGTCAACATGGGCCCGCGGTACAGCTCGGACGGGGCGGTGCAGTACGCGCTCGCCCAGCATGCCTCCAAGATCGTCTTCGACCAGTCCAACGTCCCCGGCACCGGGTACATCGCGGCCGGGCCTGCGGCGCTCGCGAAGGCCGCGAACGTGCCGATCGTCCAGCTGACCGAGAATGTGCCGATCTCCGACGCCGACTCGATAGCGATCAAGGAAGTCGACGACGCGGGGCCGAACGGCGCCGTGGTGCTCAACTTCACCCCGCCGGACGCGCTGGTCATCCTGCAAGCGGCGCAGAAGCTCGGGCTGGAGGACCGGGTGAAGCTGTGGGGCTGCTCGACGCCGTGCAACACCGACTTCCTGGCCACCTCGCTGGGCCCGAAGTGGGACAGCAAGCTATTCGTCAACGCTGAGCTGCTCCCGCCGGACGTGACGAACACGCCGACGATGAACCTGTACAAGGCGATCCTCAAGCAGTACGGCAAGGCGGTCTCCGGCGGCATCGGCAGCTTCAGCCAGATGGGCTTCACCGAGGCGGAGATCGCGACGCACGCGCTGGAGACGATTACCGGCAGTTCGTACACGGTGGCCAACGTCAACTCCGCGTTCAAGGCGGTGTCGGCCTTCAACACCGGGATGCTGTGCCAGCTGTGGACCTACGGTACTTATCCCACGCACATCCCCAACAACATGGATTCCACGGTCACGCCGTCCAACGGCAAGATGGTGACGGCCCAGGGCTGCACGCAGATCTCGTCGGTTGACCCGCAGATCGCGCAGTACCGGAGCACCGCCGGTACCGCGCAGATGGCCCCATGAGCCTCGCTATCGGCTGGCTCGTAAGGTACTGCTTATGCCGTCTTGGCAGGACTTCCAGCCATTCATCGTGAGCGGCCTGGCCCTGGGCGGGGTGTACGCCCTGTCCGGGGTCGGGCTGATCGTGCTGTACCGTGCCACCGGCGTGCTGAACCTGGCCTTCGGCGCGCTCGGCGCGATGGGCGCGCTGATCACCTGGTCCCTGATCCAGGCGGGGGTGCCCGGGTGGCTCAGCTGGCTGGCCTGCGTGGCCTTCGCCGCGGCGGTGACACTCGGCTACGGGATCATCTTCGGCCCGGCCCTGGCCCGGCGGGATCCGCTGGTCAAGGCGGTGGCCACCATCGGGCTGACCCTCATCTTGTACGGCCTGGCGGACCTGCTCTGGACGACCAGCGGCGGGAAGGTCCGCTCGATCAGCTTCCCGACCGACAACGGCGGCTTCATGGTCGGCCAGGTTCAGGTGACCTGGACCCAGGTGATCGCGGTGGCGGCCGGCGTGGTGATCACGGTCGCGACGGGAGCGTTCCTGCGGTACACCAAGCTCGGCACGGCGATGCGGGCGATGGCGAACGACCGCGACATCACCGCCACCCTCGGCGTGCCAGTAAGAAAGGTGGAGGCTGCGGCCTGGCTCGGCTGCGGCGTGCTCGCGGGCCTAGCCGGGCTGCTGCTGGCCGACCTGGTCGCGCTCGACGCCACCACCCTCACCTTCCTGGTCATCTCGTCGCTAGCCGCGGTGCTGATTGCGCGGCTGCGCTCGATCACGATCACGTTCATAGCCGCGATCGTGATCGGCCTCCTGCATGACCTGCTGACCCCGATTACCGCCCTCACCAACTACCGTGACATGACCCCGTTCGTGCTCGCCGCCGTGGCTCTGCTGGTGCTGTCGCGGCACCAGGTCATGTCGCAATCCCGGGAGGAGGCCTAGTGCAGGCCACCCCGGTGCAGCAAGACGCAAGCCGACGGCACAAAAGCCCCAGGCCCGACCGCAAGCAACTGACCCGTGCGGGCGTGATCGCGGTACTCCTGCTGTTCGTCCTGTTCGGTCTGCCGCAGCTGCTAAGCCTGTACTACATCGACACGATGACGCAGGTGGCGGTGTACTCGATGGTCGCGCTCGGGCTCGGGGTGCTGGTCGGCCGGGTCGGCCTGGTCTCGCTCGGCCAGGTCGCGGTCCTGGCCATCGGTGCCTGGGTGGCCGCCCGGCTGCTGTTCGCCACCACGCAGCCCTATCCGCTGGTCCTGCTCGAGGCGGGCCTGATCACGATGGTGCTCGGCGTGATCATCGGGCTGCCGGCGCTCCGGCTGCGCGGCCTGTACCTGGCGCTGATCACGCTGATGCTGGCGGGCGCCATCACGGTGGTGCTGGCCACGGTGAACTTCCCGAACGGCGGCCACGGGTTCCTCGGCTACAACGGCAGCCTGGTGCACATCCCGCCGATCCGCCGGCCCAGCATCGCGGCGAGCGACCCGGCCTACTTCCGGTATTCGGTCGTGGTCGCGATCTTGATGTTCGCGCTCGTCCTGGCCCACATCAAAACCAGGCCCGGGCGCGCCTGGGCGGCGATCAGGCAGAGCGAGCCCGCGGCGCTGGCCGCGGGCATCAACACCTGGCTTTACAAGCTGTGGGCGTTCGCGCTGGCCTCGTTTATCACCGGAGTGGCCGGCGGCGTGCTGGCCGGCGCGGTCCACTACCTGTACTCGATCGGCTTCCCCACCCAGGATTCGATCACGCTGCTGGCCGTGGTGCTGATGGGCGGCGCGTACAGCCTGTGGGGCGCGGTCGTGGCCGCCCTGCTCTACCAGTTCCTCCCGGCCCTGCTGAATAACTGGGGCGTCTCGGCCGACTGGCTGACCATCTTGTTCGGGGTCGGCGTGCTGCAGGTGCTGACCACGGCGCCGGCCGGGCTGGCCGACCAGGTGCCCAGGGACCTGGCCCGGCTGGGCCGCTTCCTGCGCGGCCGTATCCGCAAGGCCGCACCCGCGCCGGGGGGTGACGCGGCATGATCGAAGTAGAAGGCCTGACCGTCCGCTACGGCGGCGTCACCTCGCTGGACGACATGAGCCTGACGTTCGAGCAGGGGACCTGCGGGCTTATCGGTCCGAACGGGGCCGGCAAGACCACCTTCTTCAACGTGCTGAGCGGCTTCGTCCGGCCCGGCGCGGGAACCGTGCGCGCGTTCGGGGTAGACCTGCTCTCGATGGCCCACTTCCGCCGCGCCCGCTGGGGGGTGCGCCGGACGTTCCAGACCGAACAGGCCATCGAGGAGCTCTCGGTGTTCGACAACGTGGCGATGGTGCACGAGCACTCGAAGCTCGGCGGCGCCTCCCGCCGCGGTGACGTGCTGGACGCGATCGCGTTCACCGGTATCGATGCCGCCCCTGAGGCGAAGGTGCGCACGCTCGGAGCCGGCCAGCGCCGCCTGGTCGAGGTCGCCCGCGCGGTCGTCGGGCGGCCACGTCTGGTCCTGCTCGACGAGCCCGCCGCCGGGCTGCCGGAGGAGGAGACCAGCCATCTGGCCGACGTGATCCGCCGCATCCCGGAACATACCGGCGCGCTGGCCATCCTGGTCGACCACGACATGAGCCTGGTCTCGGCCTGCTGCGCGACCACCGCCGTGCTCGACTTCGGCAAGCTGATCGCGTCCGGCCCGACCGCCGCCGTGCTCCGCGACGACGACGTGGTCCGCGCCTACCTGGGGGTCGCATGAGTACCGGGGGCGCCCTGCTGCTGCGGGACCTCACCGTCGAGCGGGGCGGCCGCGCCGTGGTCAGGGACGTCTCGGTGGAGATACCGGTCGGCCAGGTCACCGCCCTGCTCGGCCCGAACGGCGCGGGCAAGTCCACCCTGGTCCTGGCCGTTGGCGGCGTCCTGCGGCCGAAGGCCGGCGCCGTGCTTCTCGACGACACCGACATCGCCGGCCGCCGGCCGGAGCGGATCCGGCAGCTGGGCGTCGCGATCGTCCCCGAGGGCCGTCGCCTGCTGCCCGACCTGACCGTGGCGGACAACCTGCGGGTGGCCAGCTACGCGCTGACCCGCGAGCAGGCCCAGTCCGGCCGGGATCGGGTCCTCGAACTGTTCCCCCAGCTCGCGCTGCGGCTGACGGCGACCGCCCGGACCCTGTCCGGCGGCGAGCAGCAGATGGTCGTGCTGGCCCAGGCGCTGATCGGCCAGCCCCGCTACCTGCTGATCGACGAGTTGTCCCTCGGCCTGGCGCCGGTCGTGGTCAGCCGGCTGATCCCGGTGATCCGCACGGTGACCGAATCCGGCACCGGCGTGCTGCTGATCGAGCAGTTCGCCACCGTCGCGCTCGGCCTGGCCCACCACGCCCACATCATGGAGGGCGGCCGGATCCGCTTTTCCGGCCTGGCCAGCGAACTGCGCGACCAGCCCGACCGGCTCAAGTCCGCCTACCTGCTCCGCGGCAGTGATGCCGGGCCCGCCGCCGAGCCAGGCCCCGTAGGCCCGGTTACCGACCGTACCCCCTAGTTTTATCCCGAACGGACTGGGTTACCCGCCCCGGTCCAGGTCTCTGCACGCCGGGCTCTCGGGATCAGGCGTCGCCGCCCCGGTCAGCACCGCCGTCCTGGTCGCCGCGCTGCTGGCCAGGAGCCTGTTCGTCATACCGGCGCGAGACCAGGGTAAGAATGCGACATGACAGATGACGGGCCCGAAGACGACGCAGCGCCCCGGCTCGTGGTCGGCCCGCTGCTGCGCTACGTGGACGAGACCGCGGCCACGATCTGGGTCGAGACCGACCGGGCCTGCCAGGTCGAGATCCTCGGTCACCAGGCGCGGACCTTCGAGGTGTCCGGGCACCACTACGGCCTGGTGGTGATCGAGGGCCTGCGGGCGGGGACCGAGTACGAGTACCAGGTCGCCCTGGACGGCACCGTCCGCTGGCCGGAACCCGACTCGGAGTTCCCGCCCAGCGTGCTCAGGACGGTAGACCCGGGCCGGCCGCTGCGGCTGGTCTTCGGTTCCTGCCGGATCGCCGAGCTGCCCGTCCCCCAGCGCAGGTGGGCCCAGCGCGGGCGGTCGCGGCGCGAGGTCGAGCGCGAGCAGGAGCGCGGACCTGACGCGCTGGTCGCCTGCGCCGCCCTGCGCGGGACGCCCCGCGAGCACTGGCCCGACCTCATGCTCCTGATCGGCGACCAGGTCTACGCCGACGACGTGGGGCCGGCCACGCGCCCGTTCATCGCGGCGCGCCGCGACCCGGCCCGCGAGCCGGGCTACCAGGTCGCCGACTTCGCAGAGTATTGCTTCCTGTACCGCGAGACCTGGAGCGAGCCCGCGGTGCGCTGGCTGCTTTCTGTCATCCCGACCGCGATGATCTTCGATGACCACGACGTGCACGACGACTGGAACATCTCGGCCGCCTGGCGCCGCGACTACCAGGCCAAGCCGTGGTGGGAGGCCAGGATCCGCGGCGCCTACATGAGCTACTGGATCTACCAGCACCTGGGCAACCTGTCGCCGGAGGAACTGGCCAAGAACGAACTGTGGCGCCAGGTGCGGGAGCCCGGTGACGCGGCCGCCGTGCTCGGCGACTTCGCGGTCCGGGCCGACCAGCGGGCTGAGGGCATCCACTGGAGCTACCGGCGTAGCCTCTCCGGGGTGCGGGTCGTCGTGATCGACTCGCGTAGCGGCCGAGTGCTCGAGGACGGCACGCGGCTGGTGGTCGGCGAGGCCGAGTGGCAGTGGGTCACCGAGTCGGTGTCCGGCGACTGGAACCACGTGGTGCTCGCCACCTCGCTGCCGCTGCTGCTGCCGCAGGGCATCCACGACCTGGAGGCGTGGAACGAGGCCGTCTGCGGCGGGGCCTGGGGCCAGCGCTTCGCGCGGACGGGCGAGCGAGTACGCCGCGCCGCCGACCTGGAACACTGGGCGGCGTTCGGCCGGTCGTTCGGGAAATTCGAGCGGCTCCTGGCCGACCTGGCCACCGGGACGCACGGCCGGCCGCCCGCCTCGGTCACCGTCCTCTCCGGTGACATCCACCACAGCTACCTGGCCACCGTCGGCTTCCCGGCGGGGACGAACCCGCGCAGCGCCGTCTACCAGGCGGTCTGCTCGCCGATCCACAACGTGCTGCCCGACTCGTTCCGGCGGGCGCAGCAGCTGGCCACGTCCCGGGCGGGGGAACTGGCCGCCGGCACCCTGGCCCGGCTGGCCGGGGTGCGCAAGCCGCGGATCACGTGGCGGATCACCCGCGGTCCCTGGTTCCACAACATGCTGTCCGAGCTCGAATTCGACGGACGCCGGGCGCGCATCCGCTTCGACCGCACCGTCACCGA
>JBAUAY010000057.1:0-8015 GCA_049676235.1 Streptosporangiaceae bacterium | reverse complement strand
ACCACCACGGTGGTGGCCACCCTGCTCGACCTGTCCACCGGCACCCCGGTGGCGGTGGAGTCCATGCTGAACAAGCAGCAGCCGTTCGGCGCCGACGTGATCACCAGGATCAGCGCCACCATGATGGACCCCGGCGCCCTGGACAAGCTGCAGCAGCTGGCCGCCGAAACCCTCAGCGAGCTGGCGCAGGCGGTCTGCGCCCGCGGCGGCGTCCAGCCGTATGAGGTGTACGAGGTCGCGGTGGCGGGCAACGCCACCATGACCCACCTGGTACTCGGCATTGACCCCGAGCCGCTCGGCATGGCGCCCTTCATCATGTCCACCCGGCTGTTTCCCGAGGTGCTCGCGGCCGACCTGGGCCTGGCCGGCACCGCGCATCCCCGGGCCCGCGCGGTGGTGTTCCCCGCCTTCGGCGCCTACGTGGGCGGCGACATCATGGCCGGGCTGCTGGCCAGCGGGATGGACCGGGACGCCCGGGTGCGCCTGTTCGTCGACATCGGCACCAACTGCGAGATCGTGCTGGGCAACCGGGAGTGGCTGCTGGCCACGGCCGCGCCGGCCGGGCCCGCGTTCGAAGGCGCCGCGATCAAGTGCGGGATGCGGGCCGCCGACGGCGCCATCGAGGTCGTCGCCATGACCCCCGACGACCTGAGCCTCAAGGTGATCGGCGACGCCGAACCGCAGGGCCTGTGCGGTTCCGGCCTGGTGGACGCGGTGACCGGCCTGGTGCGGATGGGCCTGCTCGACTCCTCGGGCCGGTTCATCCCCGAGGAGCAGGCTCACGCCCAGGCCCCGGGCCTGGCTGCCCGTCTCACCCGGATCGGCCAGGAGCGGGTGTTCGTGCTGCACTGGCGGGGACCCGAGAATTCGGCGCCCGAAGACAGCATCTACCTGTCCCAGCGTGACGTTCGCGAGCTTCAGTTCGCCAAGGCGGCGATCGCGACCGGCTGGCAGATCCTGCTGGAGGAGGCCGGCCTGACCGCCGCCGACGTCAAGCAGGTGCTGCTGGCCGGATCGTTCGGCAGCTACCTGTCCGCGGCCAGCGCGATCAGGATCGGCCTGGTGCCGAAGATCCCCGTGCCCCGGGTGGTCGCGGCGGGCAACGTGGCCGGCGAGGGGGCGAAGATGGCGCTGCTCAGCCTGCGCGAGCGGGCCGGCGGCCTGGCGCTGCTCGAGGAGGTGAGGTATGTCGAGCTCTCTGACCGCGCCGACTTCAACGACCGCTTCATCGAGCAACTGGCGTTTCCGGGGGGTTAGGGCCACCGGGGCCTGGGGTGTCCCCAGGGAGCAGAGTGTCCCACCTGGGGAGCAGAGCCTTTCCCTGCAGGTTGAGATCGTCGCCTGCGGCGCGCTCGCGGGCCACGTCCGGGAGATCGTCGCCCGCCGCGGCTGGCCGGTCGCCGTACGGTCCCTGCCCGCGATCCTGCACAACCGGCCGCAGAAAATAACCATTGAGGCCGAACGGGCCCTGGTGTCAGCCCTGCGTACCGGCAGGACCGTGGCCCTGGCGTACGCCGACTGCGGCACCTACGGCGCCCTCGACGAGCTGTGCGCCCGGTACGGTATCCGTCGGCTACCCGGGCTGCACTGTTACGACGTGTTCGCCGGCGCGCCGCGGGTCGCGGCGATGTTCGAGGCGGATCCGGGCACCTACGTGCTCACCGATTTCCTGCTGCGCAGTTTCGACCGCAGCGTGCTAGCCGAGCTCGGCCTGGATAGGTACCCGGAGCTATGGGGTGACTACTTCGGGCACTACCGGCGGCTGGTCTGGCTGGCGCAGCAGCCCACACCGGCGCTGGCCGCCGAGGCGGAGCGGGTCGCGGCGATGTTCGGCCTCCCGCTGACGAGGGTCGACACCGGGGTGTCCCGGCTGGAAAGTGCCCTTGCTTCGCTGGTCGAGGAGGCGCTGTGACCGATCTTGATGCGCGGCTGCGCGGTTTCATTTCCCGGCCGCGGTACGAGGTGTTCCCGGCCAAGGGCACCGAGCAGGCGGTGGCGGACTGGGTCCCGGCCGGGATGACCGTCACGGTTACCGCGTCGCCGGCCAAAGGCCTGGACGCGACCATCGAGCTCACCGAGCGGCTGGTCGCCCGGGGCTACCGGGTGGTGCCGCACCTGGCCGCCCGTTCGGTCGCCGACCAGGCGCACCTGGACGGCATCGTCGGCCGGCTGAAGGCCGCCGGCTGCGACGACGTGTTCGTGCCGGGCGGGGACGCCCCGCATCCGGCCGGCCCGTTTGACAGCGCGCTGCCGCTGCTCGAGCGGCTGGCCGAGATGGGCAACCCGTTCAGCCGGATCGGCATCACCGGCTACCCGGAAAGCCACCCCAAGATCGGTGACGACATCACCATCCAGGCGATGTGGGATAAGCGCAGGTACGCGAGCTACATCGTGAGCAACGTCTGCTTCGATGCCGCGCGGCTCGGCCGCTGGATCCAGCGGATCAGGGCCCGCGGCGTGACCCTGCCGCTGTACATGGGGCTGGCCGGGCCGGCCGAGCGCAGCCGCCTGCTGCGGATGGCGGCGGTGGCCGGCGCCTCGGAGTCGGCTCGCTTCATCACCAGGCACCCCGGCTGGATCCTGCGGTTCTGGGTGCCCGGCGGGTACAGCCCGGACCGGCTGCTCGACCGCGCGGCCGCCGTGATCACCCCGCCCGGCGCGGGCGTGGCCGGGCTGCACCTGTTCACCTTCAACCAGCTCCAGCAGGCCGAGCAATGGCGCCGGGCGGCCCTGGAGCGCACCGGAATCGACAAACCACTACTGGCGGGATGAGAACCACCATGACTGATACTCCGGCGCGGGCCAGCGCCGTCATCATCGGCGCGGGCATCGTCGGCAACAGCCTCGTTCACCACCTGGCGCTGCTCGGCTGGCGTGACCTCGTCCTGGTGGACAAGGGACCGATGCCGAACCCGGGCGGCTCGACCGGCCACGCGTCCAACTTCATCTTCCCGATCGAGTACTCGAAGATGATGTTCGAGCTGACCGAGGACAGCACCGCGCAGTACAAGGACCTCGGGGTGTTCACCCAGAGCGGCGGTATCGAGGTGGCCCGCACCCCTGAGCGGATGATTGAGCTGCGGCGGCGGTGCAGCCAGGCCAAGGCGTGGGGCATCCCGGCCGAGCTGATCACGCCCGGTGAGGTGAACAAGCTGGTGCCCTACCTGGATGATTCGGTCATCCTGGGTGGCGCGCACTTCCCGACCGTGGGCGTGGTCGACTCGCTGCGGGCCGGCACGCTGATGCGGGAGCGGGCGCAGCAATCGGGCGCGCTCACCGTGCTGGCGGGCACCGAGGTCTACGGCATCTCGGTGGCCGGCGGTCCTGGGGTCCGGGTCCGCACCGTGACGACCAGCGCGGGCGAGATCGAGACCGAGAACATCGTCATCTGCTGCGGCGTCTGGTCGCCCCGGATCGCCCGGATGGCCGGCGCCAGGCTCGCGCTCACCCCGACCGTGCACCAGATGATCAGCGTCGGCCCGATCGCGCTGTTCGCCGACACGCCCGGGGAGATCTCCTACCCGATCGTCCGCGACGTGGACACCAACATGTACGAGCGCCAGCACGGCGGCGACATGGAGGTCGGCTCGTACGCGCACCGCCCGATCATCGTCCCGCCGGACGAGATCCCGTCCATCGAGGAGTCGGCGCTCTCGCCCACCGAGCTGCCGTTCACCCAGGACGACTTCGACCCGCAGCTGGCCGAGGCGCTCGAGCTGATGCCCGAACTGCTCGGCGACGAGCGGGCCGGCATCAGGTACGCGATCAACGGCCTGATCTCGATGACCCCGGACGGGCACCCGCTGCTCGGCGAGATGCCGGAGGCCAAGGGCCTGTGGGCGGCCGCGGCGAGCTGGATCAAGGAGGGCCCGGGCTGCGGCCGGGCGGTGGCTGAGCTCATGTCCGGCCAGGTGCCCACGGTCGACGTGCACGAGGCCGACGCGGCCAGGTTCTACCCCTTCCAGGGCACCGCCGAGCACGTCCGCGGCCGCGCCCGGGAGGCCTTCAACAAGATGTACGGCATCGTGCACCCGGCCGAGCAGTGGGAGTCCGGCCGGCCGTTGCGGGTCAGCCCGGTGTACGAGCGGGAACGCTCCCTTGGTGCCGTGTTCTTCGAGACGGCCGGGTGGGAGAGGCCGTTCTGGTACGCCTCGAACGAGAACCTGCTCGACCGGTACGCGGGCCGGCTGATGGAACGCCCGGCGGAATGGGAGTCGCGCTGGTGGTCGCCGGTCATCAACGCCGAGCACCTGGCCATGCGGGACGCCTGCGCGCTGGTCGACCTGTCCGCCTTCGCCGTCCTGGAGATATCGGGGCCCGGCGCGCTCGAGGCGGTGCAGGCGCTGGCCGTCGCGCAGATGAACGTGGCCGTCGGCCGCGTGGTGTACACCTCGTGGCTCGACGAGAACGGCGGGTTCCGGGCCGACCTGACCGTCATGCGGCTGGCCGCGGACCGGTTCCGCGTGGTGACCGGCGGTGCGACCGGGATGTCCGACGCCAAGTGGATCAGCGACCACCTGCCGGAAGGCGCCTTGCTGGCCGACCTCACCTCGGCCTGGACCACGATCGGGCTGTGGGGGCCGCGGGCCAGGGACGTGCTGGCGGCGGTGACCGCCGATGACGTGTCGCACGCGGGGTTCGCGTTCGGCACCTGCCGGGAGATCGAGATCGACGGCACCGTCGTGCTCGCGTCGCGGATTTCCTACGTCGGCGAGCTCGGCTGGGAACTGCACGTGCCGATCGAGCAGGGCGCCCGGGTGTGGGATGCGCTGTGGGCGGCGGGCCAGCCGCACGGCCTGGTGCCGGCCGGCATCGGCGTGTACGGCACGACCGGGCGGCTGGAGAAGGGATACCGCGCGTTCGGCGCCGAGCTCACCCCCGACTACACGCTCGTGGAAGCGGGCATGACCCGGCCGAAGGTCAAGGAGCAGGCGTTCATCGGCAAGGACGCGTACCTGCGGCAGCGGGCCGAGCCGCCGTGCGCGGTGCTGTGCACGCTGATCGTGGACTCGCATACGTCGGCCGACGGGTCGCCGCGGTACATGCTCGGCGGCGAGCCGATCCTCCTCCCGGCGGGCGAGCGCCTGGTCGACGCCAAGGGGCGGCCGTCGTACGTGACCAGCGCCGGCCCGGGCCCGTCGGTGGGCAAGCACCTGCTGATGGCCTACCTGCCCGCGGATCGCGCGGTCGAGGGCAGCTCGCTGCTGGTGGAGTACATGGGCGAGCAGTACCCGGTCACGGTCGCGGTGGCCGGAGCCACCCCGCTGTTCGACCCCGCGAACGAGCGGATCAGGAGCTAGCCGTCATGGAGATTCTCGTCTGCGTCAAGCGCGTCCCGACTGTGGGCGGCAAGATCACGGTGACCCCGGACGGGCAGGAGGTCGACACCCGGATGTCCGGCTTCTCTATAAGCCCGCACGAGGAATGCGCGGTCGAGGAGGCGGTGCAGATCACCGAGCGGGCGGGCGGCACGGTGTCCGTGCTGACCCTGGGACCCGAGGTCGCGATCGAGCAGTTGCGCGGCGCCCTCGCGCTCGGCGCCGGCCGGGCGGTGCTGCTGGAGACCGACGGCCGGGAGTTCGGCCCCATCGCGACCGCCGTCGCCATCGCCGGCGAAGTCCGGGCGCACGGGTACGACCTGGTGCTGCTGGGCAACGAGGCGGCCGACACCGGCGACTACCAGGTCGGCATCCGGCTCGCGCACGAGCTCGGCTGGCCGGTGGCCACCGGCATCAAGAACCTGTCCGTGTCACCGGGCGGTGTGGTCGCCCGGCGGGAGTACCGCGGCGTGGAGGAGGCGTACGAGTTGCCGCTGCCTGCGGTGGTCACCGTCAAGGAAGGCATCAACCTGCCGCGCTACCCGTCGCTGCCCGGACGGCTGCGGGCCAAGCGCGCCGCGGTCGAGCGTTCGTCGCCGGCCTGGGCGGCCGAAGGACTGCGCAAGGAAGCGCTCCGGGTGCCTGCCTCAAGCAAGCACCAGGCCGCCGTGCTCGGCCACGGGACCGACGCGGTGCCGGAACTGGTCCGCGTCCTTGACGAATGGGGGCTTTTCTCATGACCGTGCTGTGCCTGACCGAACTCGACGGCGACGGTCCGGCGGACGCCTCGCTGCGGGCGCTGACCCTAGGCCGGAGCCTTGGTGACCCGTCCCTGGCGGCCGTGGTCTTCGCGGACTCGGGCCACGTGCCCGCCGCCGCGCTGGCCGACTACGGCGTCACCGACGTGTACGTGATCGAGCCGAGCGCGCTGGAGGGATACGCGCCGCAGGCCTGGGCGCGGGCGCTGGCCGGGCTCGCGGCCGAAACCGGTGCGACGGCCGTGCTGGCGGCCGGCACCGACCGCGGCAACGAGGTGCTGGCGCACCTCGGCGCGATCACCGGCCTGCCGATGGCCGCGAACTGCACGCTCGTCACCCCCGACGGCGGGCGCACGCACCGGCTCGTCCGGCATCGCTGGGCCGGGCTGCTGCTCGAGGACGCGGTCATGGAGGCGCCCATCGCGCTGTTCACCGTGGCCACCGATTCTGTATCAAGCGTTTCCGCGGAAACGTCTGTCTCAACTCAGGTGCACGTCCACAAGCCCGAACTGGCCGAGGCGGACCTGGTAGTGCGGGCGGTGGAATCGCCGGCCGGTGCGGGCGGTGCGTCGCTGGCCACCGCGCGGGTCGTGGTCGGCGGCGGCCGCGGCGTGGGCGGAGCCGACGGCTTCGCCCCGCTCGAGGAACTGGCGGACCTGCTGGGTGGCGTGGTCGGGGTGTCCCGCGTGGTCACCTCCGAGGGCTGGCGCCCGCACAGGCAGCAAGTCGGCCAGACCGGCACCAAGATCACCCCGGAGCTCTACCTGGCCTGCGGCATCAGCGGCGCCATCCAGCACATCGCCGGCTGCGCCGGCGCCAAGCACATCATCGCGATCAACACCGACCCGGGCGCCCCCATCCTCGCCCACGCCGACTACGCCATCATCGGCGACCTGCACCAGGTCATCCCCGCCCTGGTCGCCGCGCTGCGGGCCCGTTGACGCACCAGCACCACAGGTACGCACCTCCCCCGCTAACCCCGACGGTTACCATCGGCGGGTCGGCGCCAGGACATGAGAGTGGCGCTCTAGTGATTCTTTCGGGTAGAGCGCCACATTCATTGGTATCTGCGGCGCGGGGTCGGGTAGCAGCGGAACCTGTTTGACATGCGGCGGTAGGGTCACCGAGGAACAGGGATCCTCGGCGGTTATCTAGTCAATACGCTACGGATTGGCTTTTAAGGCTCTGCTAAGTAAAACTAGCAAGAGTGAGCGAATCCGACCGACTCACCCAGGCGGCGTTAAATCGCTGGAAGTATTGACTTCCGGGACCCTGCCTGCATCCGACTGGCCAGGGACGACGCGCCTGTCGCGCATGGTCGTCGCTGGCGTGGGAAAGTGAGTGGAGGTCGGAACGCATTCAGGGCGAGGGATGGGGATCATTTGGCGGCAACTGCCGTGTGGCCGGGGGAAAGCTATCCGCTCGGTGCCACGTATGACGGAGCCGGGACCAACTTCGGCCTGTTCTCCGAGGTAGCCGACCGGATCGAGCTCTGCCTGTTCGACGACGACGGCCGGGAAAGCCGGGTCGACCTGCACGAGGTGGACGGGTTCGTCTGGCACGGGTACCTGCCGGGCGTCAGCCCGGGTCAGCGCTACGGGTACCGGGTGCACGGCCCCTACCAGCCGGCCGACGGGCATCGCTGTAACCCGGCCAAGCTGCTGCTCGACCCGTACGCCAAGGCGATCGAGGGCAGCGTGAACTGGGGTCAGCCTGTCTTTTCCTACCCATTCGGCCACCCGGACCGGCGCAACAACGCCGATTCCGCGCCGCACGTCCCCCGCTCGGTCGTGGTGAACCCGTTCTTCGACTGGAACCTCGACCGGCCGCCGCGCACGCCCTACCACGAGACCGTCATCTACGAGGCGCACGTCCGCGGCCTGACCAAGGAGCATCCAGTCATCCCGGAGGAGCAGCGCGGCACCTACCTGGGCCTGGC
>JBAUAY010000056.1:0-3596 GCA_049676235.1 Streptosporangiaceae bacterium | reverse complement strand
TGGGCGGCAACCCGACCCCGGGCAAGTCGACGTTCAAGCCCACCTGGGTGACGATGTACTTCCTCGGCGTCAACGACCTGTGCAACGCCTTCATCCCGATGTGGAACAGGATTCATCACCAGCTAAGCACGGACAAGGTCGTCGGCTGCATGTTCCCCAACGATGACGACGGCAACGCCTTCCGCGCCGCGTGGCCGCTGTTCGCCGGCCCGGCCGGCTACACGCTGGTCGACCCGCCCCCCTACACCGACGGTCAGACCAACTACTCCTCGTTCATCAGCCTGTTCAAGTCGAAGAACTGCGAGTTCTTCACCAACGTGCCACTGCCGCCCGACTTCAACGTGTTCTGGAAGCAGGCCGCGCAGCAGGGCTACAAGCCGAAGCTGGCCACGGTGGCCAAGGTGCTGCTGTTCCCGGGCGACGTGGCCGCGCTCGGTTCGCTGGTCAACAACGTCGCCACGGACGCCTGGTGGACGCCGAACATGACGTGGAAGTCCTCGCTTACCGGGCAGACCTGCGCGCAGATCGCCGCCGCGTACACCGCCGCCACCGGATCGCAATGGGTGCAGTCGCTGTCCAACTACAGCCTGTTCGAGGTCGCGTACGCGGCCATGACCTCGGTGAACAACCCGCACGACAAGGCCGAGGTCGCGGCGGCCCTGTTCAAGGTGAACATCGAGGGCGTCGCCGGACAGCTCAACTGGACCTCGAGCAAGAACCCCGCGCCAGGGGTCGTCGACACACCCTGCGTCGGCGTGCAGTGGAAGCCGAATTCGAAGTACGGCTGGTCAATGGAGGTCGTCGACAATACGCTGATGCCGGAGGTAGCCCTCACCGCGACGCTTGAGCCGACAAACAAATGACCGCCGGATGACCGACCCACTGCTCGAACTCGACCACGTGACGAAACGGTTCGGCCGGGTCGTCATCGCCGAGGACCTGTCGTTCGCGGTCGGATCCGGAGACACGGTCGGGATCGTGGGGCCGAACGGAGCTGGCAAGACCAGCCTGTTCGGCCTCATCT
This sequence comes from Streptosporangiaceae bacterium, assembly GCA_049676235.1. Lineage (GTDB taxonomy): Bacteria > Actinomycetota > Actinomycetes > Streptosporangiales > Streptosporangiaceae > Palsa-504. The sequence continues at coordinate 2,572 of JBAUAY010000056.1, read as the reverse complement.
CCGGCGACCTGTCCCCGGGCGCCGGGACCGTCTCCTTCGCCGGGCGCCCGGTCACCAAGCTGGAGGCGGCGGCCCGGTGCAGGCTGGGCATCGGTCGCACCTACCAGGTACCGCGGCCCTTCACGGACATGACCGTGTTCGAGAACGTGCTGGTCGCCGCCCAGCAGGGCGCCGGGCTGAGGCGCCGCGCCAGCTACGCGGCGGCAGCCGAGGCGCTCGAGCGGACCGGCATGACCGGCGAGGCGAACCTGCCCGCGGCGCGGCTCGGCCTGCTGCAGCGCAAGCGGCTGGAACTCGCCCGCGCGCTCGCGTCGCGGCCGAAGCTGCTGCTGCTCGACGAGGTGGCCGGCGGCCTGACCGACCCGGAAGTCGCGCAGCTGGTGGAGATCGTCCGCGGGGTGAACGCCGAGGGCATCGCGGTGATCTGGATCGAGCACGTGGTGCGCGCGCTGGTGCCGGTGGTGACCAGGCTGATCTGCCTGGCCGGCGGGAAGTTCGTCGGCGACGGCGACCCGGCCGAGGTGCTGGCCGACCCGGCGGTCCGCGAGGTCTTCCTCGGCACCGAGGTCACCGCCTCCCTCGGCGGCGGCACCCTGAGCGAGGACATCAGCCTGGGAGACCCTCCGTGAGCGAGCCAGCAGGCCACGCCCCGGAGGCGAGCGAGCCCATACTTGAGGTCCGGGAACTGACCGTGCACCATGGACAGCTGCGGGCCCTGGACCATATCTCGCTGCGGGTGTTCCCGGGCGAGGTGTACGCGATCATCGGCGCGAACGGCGCGGGCAAGTCGACGCTGCTGCGTACCATCGCCGGCCTACACCAGCCCACCGAGGGCTCGATCCGGTACGACGGCCAGGACGTGACCAGGATCCGGCCCGAACGCCGGGCCATCAGCGGGATCGTCATGGTGCCAGAGGGCCGACGGCTGTTCGGATCGCTCACGGTCGAGGAGAACCTGCAGGTCGGCGCCACCTACGCGCGGAGGGGACCGTGGACTATCGAGCGGGTCTACGAGCTGTTCTCCTGGATGAAGGACCGGCGGGCCCAGCGCACCGAGCAGCTGTCGGGCGGTGAGCAGCAGGCGGTGGCCATCGGCCGGGCGCTGGTGGCCAACCCGCGGGTGCTGATGCTCGACGAGCTGTCCCTGGGCCTCGCGCCGGTGGTCGTACAGCGGATCTACGGCATGCTGCCAGAGATCCTCGCCACCGGGCTGACCGTGTTGCTGGTGGAGCAGGACGTGAGCCAGGCGCTGCGGGTGGCCTCACACCTGCAATGCCTGCTCGAGGGGCGGACCACGCTGGAAGGCAAGCCGTCGGAGGTCACGCCGGAACAGGTGGAGGTCGCCTACTTCGGCCTGAGGACCGCGCCGGCCGGCGAGGGGAGCGAGGAGCCGTAATGGTCTGGGTCAACGACGTCATCCAGGGGATCTTGGTCGGCGGGCTGTACGCGCTGTTCGCCTGCGGGCTGTCGCTGATGTTCGGGGTCATGAAGGTGATCAACCTGGCGCACGGCGACCTGGCGATCATCGGCGGCTACATCGCGGTCGGCGTCATCGCGGTCACCCACATCCCGGTGCTGTGGTCCTTCGTGATCGTGGTGCCGCTGATGGCGGTACTGGGCTACGTGCTGCAGCGGACCGTGATCCAGGCCGCGCTCGATCGCAGCATCCTCACCACGCTGCTGGTCACGTTCGGACTGTCGGTGGTGATCGAGAACGCGCTGCTGGAGTTCGTCAACGCCAACAGCCACTCGCTCGGGGTCAACGACGCCATCATCACCAGCTCGTTCTCGATCGGCTCGCAGATCAGCATCGCCTACCTGCTGCTGCTGATCTTCGTCGTGGCCGTGGTGGTCCTGACCGGCCTGCAGTACTTCCTGTCCCGGTCGAGGTACGGGCGGATGATCCGGGCCGTGGCCGACGACCGGGAGGCGGCCCAGCTATCCGGGATCGACTACCGGCACGTGTTCGGCATCGCGGCGGCCATCGCGTTCGCCACCGTGGCGCTGGCCGGCATCGCGTACGGCATGTACTCCCAGTTCTCGCCGACCACGGGAACGGACACGATCCTGCTGTTCGCGTTCGCCGCGGTGGTCATCGGCGGACTCGGCTCGCTGTGGGGCACGCTGCTCGGCGGCGTGGTGCTCGGCGTCGCCCAGGCGATCGGCGCCCAGATCAGCGGGTCCGACGAGTTTCTCGCCGGGTACATCGTCTTCCTGGCCGTGCTGGTCCTGCGCCCGCAGGGCCTCATCGCGAGGAGGGCGACATCGTGACCGCGGTCGCTGAAACCACGCCCCATTCGGCCGAAAAATACCGTGTGACCCGGTCACGCAGGAACGTGGCCTGGACCGGGCTCGGCGCCCTGGTGGTCGTGGTGGTGCTCGCGCTGTTCCCCTACATCGTGGGCGCCGGCACCGAAACCATCCTGGTGCAGGCATTCATCAGCCTGACCCTGGCCAGCATGTGGAACCTGCTGGCCGGGTACGCGGGCCTGGTATCGGTGGGACAGCAGGCGTTCGTGGGGCTCGGTGCGTACTTCGTGCTGATCCTGAACATCCACAACCTCTCGATGTT